>JAIRKN010000246.1 GCA_031260095.1 Tannerella sp.
CTACAAGGATGGAAAGTGGGGAGAACTGGAAATATCATCCTCCGAAATCCTGAATATACACATGGCCGCTACATGCCTGCACTACGGACAGGAAGCGTTTGAAGGACTGAAAGCTTTTCGCGGAAAAGACGGGAAAGTGCGTGTGTTTCGTATGGATGAAAATGCGAAACGTCTTCAAGCGTCCGCTCAGCGTATCATGATGGCGGAATTTCCTGTCAGCAAATTTGAAGAAGCCGTACGTAAAGCGATCCGGTTGAATCAACGTTTTATTCCTCCGTATGAAAGCGGATCGTCCCTGTATATCCGTCCCCTCCTGATCGGTACGGGAGCGCAGGTGGGAGTGAAACCGGCAACAGAATATCTGTTTGTCGTATTCGTAACTCCGGTGGGTCCTTATTTTAAAGACGGATTCAAACCGGCCAAAGTATGTATCATGCGTGAATATGACCGTGCCGCCCCGAAAGGTACAGGTGCGATAAAAGTGGGCGGTAATTATGCGGCAAGCCTCGTTGCCGGACATAAGGCGCAGGCAGCCGGATATGCCGCCGTACTTTATCTGGATCCGAAGGAGAAGAAGTACCTGGATGAATGTGGGCCGGCGAACTTTTTCGGTATCAAAGGAAATACATACGTTACGCCGGCTTCGGGATCAATCCTGCCGTCGATTACGAACAAAAGCCTGATACAACTGGCAGAGAGCATCGGGATGCGGGTGGAACGACGTCCGGTTCCCCTCGAGGAACTGGCTACGTTCGAAGAAGCGGCCGAGTGTGGAACCGCTGCCGTCATTACGCCCATTTCACAAATCGACGACCTGGACGAGAATGTACAGTATGTTTATGCGAAAGACGGACAAGCCGGGCCTGTCTGCCGGAAACTCTACGATAAACTGCGCGCCATACAGTATGGCGACGAACCGGATGTGTTCGGCTGGACGACTATTGTTGAATAAAATTACGCACGCGCCGCTTGCCAAGTGTAACTTTTTTCCAAAAACTTCGTCTTATTGATGTAATCTAAAAAATAAAAAGTATGAAAAAGACAATGTTTATTTCAGTTATGATTTGTGTCATCGCATTCAGTGCGTCAGGTTGCGTGAATATGAACTTCAGCAGCAGTAAAGGGAAAAGAATCATCGGCAACGGCGTCCTGAAAGAACAGTTACGGGGTCAGATGGATTTTAATGCACTTGATGCAGGGGGATCTATTAATGTGTATATATCCGAATCGTCCGATATGCCGGTCACGGTTTCCGGCGATGAAAATCTTATCGACTACGTCGAGACGTATGTGAAGGAGGATGTGTTGTATGTGCATTTCAAAGAAGGGTATAATTATTCCTCAAAAAAGGGCCTGAAAGTGACAATTCCCAATAATGGGAAGATAAAGAGGATTCATTCGTCCGGAGTTTCGGATGTTCATATTACCGGATGCCTGGCGGCCGATAATATGTCAATAACCACGTCGGGGAGTTCGGACGTAAAAGGGAATGTAAAAGCCGGTAATGTTGAGGTGAGTTGCAGCGGGAATTCTGATTTTAAAGGGAAGGTAGAGGCTGTCCGGCTGACGGTAAGATGTAGCGGGAATTCCGATTGTGTTATTAGCGGCAGCGCCGAGGCGTGTGACGTGTCAATGAGCGGAAGCAGTGATTTTAAAGGCTACGATTTCATCACCAAAAAATGTAACGCTTCGGCTAGTGGCGCCTCTGATATACGGATTACGTGTACGGAGGAATTAAGTGTGAAAGCCAGCGGCGCCTCCGATGTCTATTACAGGGGGAATGCTAAGGTAGTGAGCAAAGAGGTTTCCGGTGCATCAGACCTGCGCAAGAAATGACGTGGCGAGAGTCCTGCATAAAATAAGAAATAATACGGCAAACGCGGCGAGTAGCATCCGGTACCGCCGCGTTTGCATGTATAATAATCCCAATCCCAGAGCAGTGTACGAGCCTGTCACCGTGAACAAATCAAAACGCACGGAAAGAATGGCTCCGGGTATGGACGAAAAACGTTCAACTACCCGCATCAGGCCATTCGTCATTATCTCAACGGCCGAGCCTAAACATTCTAATCCGGGCGTCCGGGATGGGATAAGCATCCACATCAAAGTGGCCGGTATTAAGATAGTAGCCAGAAGGGATAAAAATAAATTAGTGAACAGAAAAAGCAGTGAACTTTGCTTAAAGTAGTAGAAACACAAAAACAGGGTTCCCACCTGCGCCGAAACCGTTACCGTCAATGTATTCCAGGGTGTCGCCAGTAAAGGATTTCTTATTTCCGCCAAACGGCTCAAACGGGGTTGGAGGTATAAGATAAAGAAAACAGCGAGGTATGACAACTGAAAACCAATATCAAACAGATATAACGGATTATATACAAGCATGCAGAATGCCGCCCCTGCTAATGTGTTATATTTGTCAGGCCTGCGCTTCAACATCCGTCCCGTCAGGTAAATACTGATCATCACCGCCGCTCGCACGGCAGCCGTTGCGAGGCCGGTCGTATAAGTAAACATCCAGATGAAAAGCATCAGCAGGAGATATTTCAGGTAATGGAAGAAAGCAATCCGCTTGGGCATGAATGAGAGTATCAAACCAATAAACGCCGAAATGATGCCTACATGAAAACCGCTTACGGCAAGTAAATGTGATAATCCTACAACCGAAAACCGCCTGCTCATATCCCGTGTCATATTCTTCCGGTAGTTGACCGTCATGGTGGCAAGCACGGCTTTTTTTTCATCCGACAAATCCAGCCTGTCCAGTTTGTTTACCATAGCTTCCTGCATCTCGCCGGCTTTTATAAGTAAGAAACCCGGCGCCGCCTTATGCCCCAGTTGTTGTTCGGCCAGCGAAGTGCGCTGTATGGAAAGAAAGATGAGAAGGAAAGCGAATACGACGCCCCACACCCAACGTGTATTATATGTGAACGAACCGGGGAGTGCTCGCTTTGAAATAAAAAATGAAATGCCTGTAAAGATAACCGCAACAGCCGGCAAGATCATCGAAATGGCCTGCAATGGGAAACATATCTGAAGCAACGTTCCCGCTAACCAGAAAATAAGCGGCCGGATAAAAGGCCGCTTCCGTATCTCATTTGTAATAGAGTTTCTGCCATAGCTCATGGGCTGAGCATTTTTAATTCTTTGATAGTTTCTATCGGATTTTTCGATTTAAAAACAAAGTTACCTGCCACCAGTACATCCGCACCCGCGGCTAACAACCGCTTACCTGTCTCCAGATTAACGCCTCCATCTATTTCAATCAACGTGTCAAGCTCTTTCGAGATGATCATTTGCTTCAATCTGGCTGTCTTCGCTACGGAATGTTCGATAAACTTCTGCGCCCCGAAACCCGGATTAACCGACATCAGCAAAACCATATCTACCTCTGCGATAATATCTTCCAGCAGTTCTACCGGCGTATGCGGATTCAGCGTAACAGCCGCTTTCATCCCGGCATCCTTTATCGCATTTACCGTACGATGCAAATGGGTGCAGGCCTCATAATGTACATTCATTATATAGCCCCCCGATGCGGCTACTTCGTTTATAAATTTCTGCGGTTCGACAATCATCAGGTGAACATCCAGAGGCTTTTTACATAGCGTACGAACCGCTTCCAATACCGGAAATCCAAATGAAATATTCGGGACAAATACTCCATCCATCACATCTATATGCAACCAATCCGCATCACTCGCATTCATCATCTCTATCTCCTGCTGCAAACGTAAAAAATCCGCCGACAATAAGGAAGGAGCTATTTTATGATTTTTCATTTACTTCTTAATTATTTTGTCTTCACAAATGTACTGCAAATCGAACATAATCGCAAAAGAAAATTTAATTTCTTTTGCGATTACTGAAATGCAACTTACTTTCTGTCTTGCAAAATATCGTGCAATAAATGGACTTTTGATACATCTTCTCTCCGATATATTAGTTTACTAAAGACTTTCCTACTTTCCGCTTTTGTTCCGGTTCAAATTCGTAAGTGCGTGCAAAATAGCGAATCATCATCAATGTTCCGGCACGCGGCCCGGATGCTTTTCTTTTCATTTTTTTCTCAGATACAATAACTTCAGTGGTAAAATTTATCATAGGCAACGTTTTTATATGTTCTTATTATAAGAACGCCTCTAATAAATTATTATTGTATACGGAAGATGTTTTTTTGAAAAAAATCAAGTTAACGACAGTTCGATATTATTTTCATCGGCCATCCGGCGCATATTAAGGATCGCGTAACGCATACGGCCCAATGCTGTATTAATACTGACTCCCGTAATATCCGCAATCTCCTTAAAACTCATGTCCTGATAATAACGCATTTCAAGTACTTCACGCTGGTTATCAGGAAGATGTTTTACCAGTTTTTTCACATCCGAATATACCTGTTCCTGAACCATGTGATCCTCTACATTTGAATCACATAACTTCATATCGTTCAGAAGATCTACTTCCACCTCATCATTGGAAATCGTATTCTCATTGCGCTCCTGACGGAAGTTATCAATGATCAGGTTATGGGCGATTCGCGTAATCCATGCTTTAAACCTGCCGTTATCCGTATAACGCCCCTGTTTAATCGTCATGATCACTTTCATAAATGTTTCCTGAAATATATCTTCCGTCAAATCGCGATTACGTACAATATAGAAGATGTAGGAGTGGATACTTTTTTTGTATCTGTCTAACAAAACATCGAATGCGGAATTATTTCCCTGTGCATACAAATCGACCAACATTTCATCGGTCATCTTTTTCAAATTGTTCATTACTTTAATGTATTGGTTCGAAGTAATGTGTATGCTATAGGCAGATTGTTTTTAATTGTCAAACATTAATTTTATCAACGCAAAGAAAATACATTCTTTTAGATGGAGCAAATAAATTAGTATGTTTTTTACAAAAAGGCGGAGGTTTATGTACAAATCTCCGC
Organism: Tannerella sp.; assembly: GCA_031260095.1. GTDB lineage: Bacteria > Bacteroidota > Bacteroidia > Bacteroidales > Tannerellaceae > Tannerella. The sequence continues at coordinate 4,943 of JAIRKN010000246.1, forward strand.
CTTTTCAGTACAAAGTTTAATTTCCAAGCTCAAAATTTATATCCCAATGTTAACGCCAAGCGGGTAGTTTTTGTTTTTAATGATGCCGGAATAGATTTAACAGGGTCATTACTCTTATACATATCCGTATTAGAAAACGCGTACACATTCGCGCTGTTGTAGCGATACACACACGACAGATCCATATAGACATTAGGAGTAAAACGATATCCAATACCTACCGTATAATAATTGGTCGGTTTTGAGGTTACCGTAAAGTGAGGAATCGTCCCGGAAGGAAAAACTTCATCCAGATTATCATATAAAACTTCACGCATAGGCGAAGTCTGCATCATATATCCGGCGCGTACCGCAAATCGTTGGGTCGCCTTGATTTCCGCACCTAACTTTAGCGTATGCGCCCAAGTATAATGATTATCAATATGATCATTAGCCGGAAAATCTATTCCATAATTATCATTCCGAGCCGAATATTCCATCTCTTTATAATTTACGAGTTCATAATCCGCACTAATCAATGCTGATTGTCCCAAAATGAGAGCGCCACTGAATATCCACTTTCCTGGCGTACGAAACCGATACTCATTATAGCATTTTTCCGGAATCCATGTCTCAAAAGCAGGTTCTTCATAATCATTATTGTAGGTGCCCGCACGCGCATCAAAATAATCTGTCATATCATACCAGCGGGGAGAATTATAAGCAACACCTAATCGCAGCATTTGTAAATTCACGATAGCGCCGACATTAACCGATACGGCAGAGCCTTCCGTATTCAACCAATTTTCGAGGTATAGATTATCATTCTTTGTTTCATTATAAACAAAAGATTCATCATAGAATGAGGTATACTTATAATTAATATCCGTAACCGAAACCGACGCTCCTAAAAATATAAAGTTGGATATATTCATACCAAATCCAACATTATACTCATCCATGTGTCCGCTTTCATTCACAAACAAATTATTCTGATAGGGTGATATCATATTCCACTTATCATTCTCCATATAACCAAAAACACTTTGATATTCATTCGGCCCTCCTACATAATGATTAAAATAATTATCATAACCTAAAACCGGAAGCCAATTACCCGCCAAGTCCTTATTATCATAAGGGTTATTTTCAAATTCATTCTTTGTAATCCCTTCTCCTGTACCAAAGGCATTTGAAGCAAGCCATGCCGTATAATCCGCCATTGAATACGTCTGTCCGTCATTTGACATCCTGTACCTGCGGTTAAAATTCTTTATCCGGTTATAGGAAAAACCGAGATTCCAGTTATGTATACTTTCCGAACCGGTCGGAAAATAAAGCGCAAACCCGAAATTATTCGGTGCAAAACGTGTCTTATTCTGATCAGTGTTTACGCCGCTCCAGTTTGTAAAAGTTTTAGTCATGGAAAGATCTAAACTCCCGGAAATTTCAGAACTACGATAAATCCCCAAGCCTGCAGGGTTACTTGAAATGACGGAGATATCACCCCCTAAAGCTCCAAATGCCCCTCCCATCGCAATGGAACGGGCCGTACCGCCTAACCCTGTATTGGAAAGGGTATAAGCATCTATTTCATTACCCTGAGCAAACAACCCAATATTGCAACTTAGCAATAACATACCTGTAAATAAACCTATCTTTTTCATCATCTGCTGTTTTTATTAGTAGGGGGCGTTGTTTTACGCCCCCTTACTGATTTTGTTTCAACAATAAATATTACTTTTTTTATCTGCTACGTCCGCCACCGGAACGGCCACCACCTCCTCCTCCGCCAGAACTACCACCGGAACGACCGGATGAGCCGGATGAGTAACTTGAGCTACTGCTGGAACGACTGCTGCTTGGCGTCGAATAGCTGCTGCTGGATGACCGGGAAGTGCTTGGGGATGAGTAGCTCCTTGAAGAACTACTACCCGATGAACTTCTGCTATTTGAAGACGAACTTCTGTTTACAGACGAAGAGCGGTTATTTCCTGAACTTACGCTACTTGAACCGGTAGCGCTACGCGTACGAACAGATCTTGAAACATCAGCATTTGAAGATGAGGATGTACCTCTATTCGTACTTACCGCAGAACGATCCGTAGAGCGCGTACCCGACGTACCGCTCCTTGTTGAATTTCCCCTTACAGTACTTTCTCTTACAGATCTTGTGCTTGTAGTACCTTCTCTCAAAGAAGTACTGCGCCTTGAATCATTACGGGTACCACGCACGGAAGAATTTCTGCCTTCTGTAGAACGTGCAGATGAGCTACGGCTTGATACGGCTGAACGGGATGATTCTGAAGAGCGATAACTGCTCGCGGCACGTCCTCCCGAACGTGAACTTATAGCCGAACGTCCGTATTGATTACGATAATACGGCCTGTTGTAATACTGGTGATGATGATGTCCATAATAGCCGCCATAATAGCCTCCATAGTAACCACCATAATAACCTCCGTAGTAACCGCCTCCCCAGCCCCATCCGTAAGATGGGCCCCAATACCAATCAGACCATGGAGAGTACCAGCCGGCATAGAAACCGCCCCAGCCAAAACGATAAGGACGATACCAATAAGAAGAATACCATGGATAATACCAAGAACTGTAATACCAGGGATCATATCCCCAGCCATAACCGTTACCGATGTTTATGTTCACATCAACACCTCCGTCATACGTATCATAATCGTAGGCATAATAACCATCACTCAGGTAAAGATTTACGTTATCCGATCCGGTTATTGTGATCTTACTGGGCGAATGATAGCGGATAATACGTTCCGAATATTCCAGATCCGAACGACGGACGTCTACAGGAGCCGTATCCTCATCCGATACATAATAGGCATCATCCGTGAAATCTTCAGTCGCTTCATAATTGGAATAACGACGGTTGTATGCATCCACATCCATTTCCGAAGCGGAAGAAGTGCTCGTGGCATACGCTGCTGTTGTTTTTGCCGGTGCAGTTGCAACCGTTTTACCGCTTTGACCGGAAGACGTTGCCGACATTGTTTCTGTTTTTGTGTTATTTTTGCTTTTACTCTTACCCGAAGAGAAATAAACATCATCCACAAATTCTTCCTGTGCGAATGCACCGAGAGTCATCGCAAGCATTACAAACATGGAAGTTAATTTTTTTGTTTTCATTTCTGTTCCTCCTCTAAATTTATATAGTTTAAAAGTTGCTGTAAATCTACGCTTTCGATATTAGACAATCTTTTAAACTGTTGGTTTAATTATTTTATTATTCTGATGTCAATTTAATAATACAGAAGAAATTTTTTTTTCTCCGTTACAAATATATAAATTATCACTCTGAAAATTTCGAATTATATAATCTTTAACATATTTAATTACTCCTTCCTCTATACATACTCCTCTTTTTTACATAAAAAAAGATGTGCGATTTAACAAAAACGTTGCATCCTACTATTTTTTTATGTTTTATTGACAATTACGTTTGTATAGCGCCTGATTTTCATGACCTTTTGGATAAATAAAAGAATGACAATGTCCCGAAAAATAAAAAAGACCAAACTCTTTTTGCATTTTGCCCGGCTTGCATTACTTTTGCCTTCCAAAAACAACTATAAAAAATGATTTTCAATAGGAAAACAATCTGTTTATTATTCATCATTTTAGCTGCATCAACAACGATTAATAAAGGATTTGCAGAGGGAGATGACTGGCGTGAAAACATGAAATACCTGCAGTATTCTCCCCGGTATTTCGGACCCAATGCTTTTCCGATGCCGGAGTTGAGAAAGGGTTTCTTAGGAACACGGCGGGAAGCGGAGTTAAGGGGTGAATATCATGAATTTGAAGGAGATCGCACCAAAGATATTTACGCACGTCTCTTTGTTCCCGTAGCCGAAGGATGCGCCGGACTCGAAATCAATTATGTTATATACGAATATTATAACATGACCCGGGAAACCGTTGAAGAACGGCACGCTGCAGGGAGATCGTGGGATAATGGCGCACATGGAGATGTGATCATAAGTTCTTTTTACCAATTATTAAGAAGTGAAAAATGGACGGATATCCTGCTTGAAGCCACACTTAAAACAGCAAGCGGCAACAGGTTGGCAGATGCACGTTATACCGATGCGGCAACTTACTGGTTTAATGTGAATATCGGGCGTAATTTATATAAATCTCCCGACAACAAATTCCATCTACGCATACAGGGGTTTGCCGGCTTTTATTGCTGGATGACAAACGATATCATACACCGACAAAATGATGCAATCCTCTATTCTGCCGGTATTTGTGGCACTTACAGGAACTTCATTCTTGACGCCGACATAGCCGGGATCTACGGCTATAAAAATAACGGCGACCGTCCGCTGCAATTACGCGTCAAACTGAATTACGAATATAGGAATAACATACTTTCATTCAGATATAAACGCGGAATGAAAGATGCCTTATACGACGCCTTTTCACTCGCATACATCCGGCGCTTCTAAAAAGGAGATTAATCCCGGAAAGCTTCTACTTCTTCAACGGTTCGCGGTATACGTTTACCCAACAAGCGCGCACCGGTTTCGGTAATCAGGTAATCTTCCTCATTACGTATCCCTCCGAAATTTTTATAGGCCTCCAACTTTTCATAATTAACGAAGTTTGAATATTTATTTTCCGCCTTCCATTGATTTATCAGTTCTGGAATAAAATAGATGCCAGGCTCTATCGTATGCACAAATCCCGACTCCAATATTCGCCCCAGACGGAGGGAAGCGCGACCGAATTGCGTGCTTTTAGGACGGCCGCCATATCCCACATATACCTCACCCAGATTTTCCATATCATGCACATCAAGTCCCATCATATGCCCCAGTCCATGCGGATAAAACAATGCGTACGCACCGGACATCAATGCCTCTTCCGTATCGCCGTACATCAGACCAAGTTCCTTCAATCCTTCAATCATCACTCGCGCAGAAATATCATACACCTCCTCAAATGTAATGCCGGGACGAAGCGCTTCGACAGCCCGGTCGTGCATCGCTGTCTGTATTCTGTAGATATCAGCCTGTTTAGCTGTAAATCTATGATCTGCCGGAGTGGTGGATGACATATCACCCGCATAACACAGGGGTGTTTCCGCACCGGCATCAACCAGAAACAAATCTCCGCTTTTCACCGGATTGCCGTGATAATGATTATGAAGCGTTTGTCCATTGACTGTTGCAATAATGGGAAAAGATAAAGCGCAATTATGTGTAGCGGCAACCGATTCGATTGCGGCCATCACTTCATATTCATAAATTCCGGGACGAATCGTACGCATCGCTGCCAGATGCATATCGGCCGTAACAAGGCAGGCCTTTTCGATCTCCGCCACTTCCTCTTCCGACTTATAATTACGCAGATTAACGACCGCCTGGATAAAATCTACCGAAGACTTTTCTTCGCCCGGCAGCACTCCGAGCCAATTCCAAAGTTTAAGTGTATGTTCGGGACGATAAGGCGGCAGATAATATATGGTCTGCCCCTTTTGCTGCGCCTTCTTCAGGTAATCCGTGACGGCGCTTGCGGCCATCAGCTCACTAATCCCTGCAGATGCGCACTTTTCCTGAAGAGTCGACTGTGTACCCATCCAGATAATGTCATCCAACGTCAGTTCGTCGCCGAATATAATTTCACGGTCATCATCCATATCTATAACGGCTGCCAAACCGGCATACGGCTGGCCGAAAAAATAAAGGAATGTGGAATCCTGACGATATGGGTATGTATTTCCGGCATAATTACATCCGGCTTCATCATTACCTAAAAAAAGCAATAAACCGGAACTCATCGTTTTCTTCAGGGATGCCCGGCGATCCATATAGGTTTCTTTACTAAACATAGAAATTATTTTTATAGTTTTGATTATTCAAATTTTATTTCCAAAGATAGTACAAGCCGAGTAGAAAACAAATAAAAACCTGTTTTTATTTTGTATTCCATCCCTGTATATCTATATTTGCATGTTATAAAACAACGATATATGATCCTGGACATAAAAGCCTATTTAGACGAACATGCAAAAAGAATCAATCACCCTTCTTTTATCGAAAATGATCCTGTACAGTTTCCTCGCAGGTATAAAAGATTGCAAGATATAGAAATCGTATCTTTTTTAGTCGCTTGGGGGCTAAATCTTATTTTGAGGTACTGGAAAAATAATTTAGCTATCCGAAAATAGTTATCTTAGTGTCCAAAATCCTCTAAGTTATGAATGAAGTTTTATCCCAATTCGCCTTGATGCTCCTTCCCGGGAAAATACGTTTACACTTTTAGAAACTGTTTAAAAATAGAATAAATGGATAAAAATAAGATATAAAACACTGGTTATCAATTGTTAAATTTGTCTTTTATTCGTGTCTTTATGAGTACCAATCAAGTAAAGAAAAATGAATAAAACTTATCCAACTGACCTGAGTGATAGCCAATGGAGTACAATATTAGGCATTTTAAACGACAATCGCAAGCGAAAACACTCACTTCGTGAGATTTTTAACGCGATCTTCTATATACTTAAAACAGGCTGTCAGTGGCGTATGCTCCCAAATGATTTTCCAAAGAGGCAACTTGCTTACTACTAGTTTATCAAGTGGAAGATGGATGGGAGTATTGAAGAAATCCACGAAAGCATCCTCGATCTGACCCGTAAAAATGCAGGACGGGAACGCTTTCCCAGCCTAGGGCTAATAGATTCACAATCGGTAAAAATAACCCGCAGCGGCGGTTTATGCCGGGGAGTGGACGGAGGAAAAATGACGAAAGGGCGTAAACGTCACATTATTGTGGATACGATGGGCTTACTTTATAGTAATCTTTTAGTTTTGTATTCTGAAAAAAAGAGACCATCAAATACATCTCAACAAAAAAGGATGTTAAAGAAGGAACAG
>JAIRKN010000225.1 GCA_031260095.1 Tannerella sp.
CCATTCTGAAATTATGCAGAGCAGCACAAGTCTTAAAGATACGTTTGACAAAGTTATCTGCACTGAACCTGCATTCATCTTTGACAATCCTCAAGCGTTTGACGCTGCCAATAGCATGTTCTACGCTTATTCTAAAAGAAGCGATTTGTCTGTTATGCTCTTTCTCTTCCTGAGTAAGACATCTTCCTTTGGGCTTTTTTACAGGCTGTTTAATAACAACACTTTCCGACCTAAACCCTTGATATCCGGTATCATGATACAATATGCAAGGTGTGGAAAAAGAATACATGGTGTCTGCTATTTTTTTATCATGCATCTTGCCGCAAATACTCGGACTGACAAAAAGAATCAGACAGCAAGCCGTAGTTATAACCGCATTCTTGACTGTATGCCTCTTCTTTTTTTTACTATAATTTTTCTTCTGCTCATCCCCTTACAAGTAATCCCACCAGCTCTTTCAAATCTTTCGTGAAACACCCGCTCCTGCATACGTACTGTTCGCCGGCGATGTTCGTGTAGCCGGTCACCATCAGCGTGCTACCCACATCTATCCCCGCTGTATGAAAATTAATGACCGGCAATCCTTTGATTGATTCTTTCTTTGAAATTTTTTCCATGCTTTTGTCCTTTTTTTATTTAGCATGACAGCCTTTACTGACTTTATACGGGGTAGGCTTACAAGGATGGTAGCCTGTCCTGACGGACACGACTCCGATAATCTTTTTTGCTCCAGGCAGTAACCTCCATACTCGCAATCGGACTTTTGAAGTACCAATGGATTCTCCGGGGTGGGGAGACTGTTACGCTTTTTTTTCGCAAAGTTACGTCTTTCCACTTTTTTTCCCAAGAAATGGGGTTGAAGGATACAAAAAGATGCGCCGTAACGGATTATTCTGAAAAATTGAGTGCCGGATCTTATTCCGGGAATAGCTCTATCACAGGAACTTTTACATTGGGATGTTCTATGGGTAGGGAAAGGATGACGTTGTTTTCTTCGGAAGTTTCGGTGGTGTGGCTACTTTTCTGTGCCGGTGTCCTGAATTTGATTTCGGAACCGTCGCTGAGGAGTTGTGCAAACTTGAATTTGTCTTTAATACCATGTCTGTCCGGTCCTGGGCGTACTGCTCTGGTCGTATTTTAGGTCTTTGAGCATGGATGAATTGGCCGAGATAGAGAAAGAATAGGATTTGTAGTTGCCCATTGGGATGATACTTGCCGACATTTGAAAACAATGCATGCTTCGCGATATGCTACCCCTTACTCCTACTATTTTGTTAAAGTCGAAATCGTATGTTCCGCTGAATGTGATCCGCCAGTTTTTGGTGGGTTGCAGATTGCCGTTGAAGCTGAATGCATGTGTCAGTTTACGGTCATATTCCATCTTATCTGCGTTGAAAGTGCTATAAGCTATAGAAAGGTTGTAACTGAATGACAAGCTCCAGGGAATGGTTGCGTTATAGTATCCGTCCTCGTCGTATTCGCCTTCTGTTTTTTTCTTTCGGTTGAGCATGCTTCCCTTCTCATTGTTTGGCGCTTCTGTTTCTTCTTCTTCATAAGGGTCATTCGGGTCGTATTCATCCGGGCCCAACATATCATCCACACCGGAAGAGCGTTTCTTTTTCTGCTCATCGCTACGGCCAAACCATTTTTTGAAGGTATCGTTATTAAATGTGTAGGAGAAACTGGTGCCTGTACTTCTTAGCCTGCCGAAGCCTTTTCCGACCGTCCAACGCGGTTTGTCGATTCGGTATGCCTGTTTGGTTGTTTCATTATAACCGTACGTATATGTGTCGAACACGGCGCTTAAGTTGAGAGTATAACTTTTTGTAATCTTCAAACGTATGCTTGCATTCAGATCGCTCCATTTGCAGGAATCTGCCGCAAGGTTATAGCTCATGGAGCCGGAAAGATTATCTATGATACTGATTTTCCTGTATCCGGACTCCTCCTCTTCATCCGGCACTTTAGCTTCTATATTATTATTTACGGTGAAGGACAGGCTTCCGCTCTTGCCTCGTGGCGCTGCTTTGGAATATGGGGAATAATAGCCTTCGGCGGTATAATATTCGCCGATAGGTCGGGAGGGATCCGTATAGTCATGAATGTCATAATAGTTATAAAAGCCGTATTTCGGGTCGCCAAAATCGGGTCTTGCGCTGAAAGAAACAGAAGGCTCAAAGCGATGGCGTATGACGCTGACGTATTTTTGTAAGGGTTTTATCGGGGTAAAGATTCCGTATATTGTGGTCGAAGCGGAGAGGGAGGCGCTGTAGTCATAAACGCGGTAAAATCCGTAGGTCGTATCCGTTGGCGTCATTCTGTTGGCGACCGGGTCGAATCCCTGGGTTACTTTTCGTGTAAGCCATTCTTCGTTATAGTTAAAGCTCGGTGAGATATTGATATAATCCAGAAGCGTATACGTGGCACTGATTGGGATCGCGTGCGTCATTCCGTTATTCCAGTCTTTTATCAGGTTGGAGTTGAATAGCTTGTCTTCTTTTGTTGAAATATTGTTTCTCAGGCGTCCGGTGTAACTCATGGAGATCTTTTCATACCAGCGTTCTTTTCCGATTACGTTTTTGCGTTTGAACGGATAGATACGGCTGAGATTCAGGCTCAGATCCGGCAGTGATACGGAAACCGTCGAATCTTTGGATCGTTGGTTGATATTCATAGAGGCGGAGATGCTAAAAGGTTTGTTGGGGAAGCGTTGGCTTAAGCTTACACTGGAACTTTTATTATTTTCCGTTCCTGCCGGTCCGTACATAGAGTTCAAATTGTTCTTGTTATAGCGACTGGAGCTGTAATCAATGCTGGCCGAAATGGTGCGGTAAGGGTTTGCTTTGGCGTCCTGTGAGTGTGACCATCTTATTTTAAAGTCATTCCCTTTGCTGTAATCATCCAGACCTTTTTCGCCGGTTACGGTCGTGATGCGCGACAATTCAAAATTACCGGAATACTTATAGCGTTTCCGGTAGGATGATTTTGCGCCTAAACCCCAGGAGCCTTTGGTGTAGAGTTCTCCCGTCAAAGCAAGATCAAAATAGTCGCTCAATGCAAAATAATAGCCTCCGTCCCGGAGGAAAAACCCCCTGTTCATCTCTTCACCGTATGACGGCATGAGGATCCCCGACGAATAGGAATCTGTAAAAGGAAAAAAGGCAAAAGGCAATACTAAAGGGAACAAGGGCACATCTTCTATAACGAGATAGGCCGGGCCGGTTACAATATCCTTGCCTGTCCTGACTTTTCCTTTCGTCAGGTTGATATAAAAGTGAGGCTCCGGGTGGTCGCAGGTGGTATATTTCCCGTTTTCCAGGTACATGATATCGTCTTCCATCTTTTTTGCCTGCCGTGAGATCACAAAACCTTCGCCCTGTTTGGTTACAATATGTCGGGCGTGAGCTTTCTGTGTTTTGAAGTTATAAGACATTTCTTTGGCTTCCAGTTCCTGGTCGCCTTCGGAGAATACGGGATGTCCAAATTCCTCTCCCAGAGAATCCACTCCATGTGTAGCATAAAGCAGATTACTGTCCACTTTCATTTGTATAAATTCGGACTTGAGCGCGATATCCTGGTATTTCACATCCCCTTCTCCATACAGGAATACGATATTTCCGGCCGTCATTACGATCGAGTCTCTTGCCTGATAGTCGACCGTAGCCTCAAGCGCCCCTTTCTTCTTCGGTACGGAATCGGCCGTGTTCGCCTGTATCAGACTACTGTCAAGCTGTACGGTTATGCTGTCGGCAGGCAAATGATCGTTTGGGGCGTCGCTTCCGTAAAATGCCGGATGCTCTCCTTCGGTTGCGATACTGTCGGTCGTATAGGTCTGATCCGTTTTTACGTCCGGGATGTTTGTATCCGTTTGGGGGTGCAACACCTCTTCCTGATTCTTCCCTGGGGACGATTCCGGTTGTGTGTCGGCTTTACCGGCAGGTGGTTGGATCACTTTACATCCGGTGCCGGCAAGGAGTAGTATAAATAATAAAATCCGTTTCAATTTTGCAAACGATTTGGCTGCAAAAGTATAATAAATAAACGAGCTACGATGAATTATTCTACTAAAAAGAGTTTACACCAGTCATTAAAACGTAAAACCGTTTCCTCGCCATACCGGTTTAATGATTCCTGTATTTTGCGGATACTCTTTTCTTTATTAAGCTTTGTTTTGCTGAAAAATTTGTCGGCAAAACAGATCAACTGCTCTTCCAACGAGATCGGTAAATAGTCGCGCAGGGGTAGTGGTAAGTGATTCTCTTTGATCATTTGGAGGGATATACCTGTTCCCGTGTGACGTTCGCAAACGAGCGCATGACGCGGATAACCTTCTTTCCTGAGGAGATTAGCGCCAAGATATCCGTGGCATATATATTCGTATGTTCCGTGACAATCCATATCCGCGGCATTGCAGAACGTGATACCGATATCGTGCAACATGGCTGCTTCTTCAATAAACGTCCGGTCCAGATTCATCTCAGGATGAGCTTCCGCAATGGATAATGCTTTATCGGCCACGCTTCGGCTGTGGGTGACGAGTATATGATAGGCTTCAGACCGTGTGTCGTAATACTTTTCTATAATTTTCAGCGGCTCCATATTTCTTTACCGTTTCGTAATGGACTGATTGTTTATGGCCGTTCGCACTTTTTAGTATTCCCTTGTCCCGAAGATTCCCGTACCGATGCGTACGATCGTACTCCCTTCTTCAATGGCTACTTTGTAATCGTCGCTCATACCCATAGACAGTTCGGTGAAGATCTCCTTGTCGGTATCCGGTATTGATTTTATCTCGTTGAAAAGATTCCGCAGTATGCCAAATTCGCGCCGGACCTGATCCGTGTCGTCTGTGAACGTCGCCATCCCCATTAACCCGCAAACCCGGATAGAGGGGAATTGCTTAAGAGTGGTTTGGGTGAAAAGGCTCTTACATTCGTCAATGGAAAATCCGTGCTTACTGCCTTCTTCGGCAATGTGTACTTCGATAAGTGCACGTATTACGCGGTTGAACTTCTCGGCCTGACGGTTGATTTCCTGCAATAATCTGAAAGTATCCACACTCTCTATCATCGAAATGAACGGTGCGATATATTTGACTTTATTCGTTTGCAAAGTGCCGATGAAATGCCATTCGATATCTTCCGGCAGGAGCGGCTGTTTGGCGATCAGTTCCTGTACGCGGCTTTCTCCGAAGATGCGTTGACCAGCCCCGTAAACTTCTTTTATCGTTTCAACCGGATGAAATTTGGAAACGGCAACCAGTTTAACGCCCTCAGGAAGCGAAGAACAGATCGCCCGGATATTTCTTTTTACGTCCATCATATATCATTGCAGTTTGCCGATTGCTTTCTTACTCGCGACCGGTAAATGCCTGTTATTTATTCATCCGAATCGGCTGTTTCTTCCTCTGATTTTTCGATTGTTTTAGCTTCTGCTACGAAAGGAAATATATCCATTAAGGCTGTTTCGGTGACGGAAGCAATAACATAGTCGGCCATTGTGCCTTTCATGCCGGTATCGATCACGCTGATCGCGTCGTGTATCGTGGACGCCTGCGCCAGCATCTGCACCGGTGTTTTTTTCTCCGTGCCGCTTTTTTCATCTAACGTAATCATGTGGATTTTAACCTTGTAGAACCGATCGCCTGTGTCGTTCAGGAATGTTTCGGAATAACGGGCGCGTTTGATATCCATCACGGTAAAATCTCCGCTTATATAAGGGCGCATTTCTTCGATGATACGCGCTTCGGCCTCTGTAAACGATAAGGCGTCGACCAGATAAGGTTCTGTCACCTTTTTTTGTATACCGTCTTCTGCTATTTTCTCGTAATTAATTTTACATTCAAACCAGTTGTGCATAGTTTTTAAATTTTGTTTTCTGCCTGCAAAAATAGTGATTTTTTCAATGCGGATAAATATTTTTTGAAAATAATATATGGAGATGTACTTTTATTCGGATGTAAA
>JAIRKN010000005.1 GCA_031260095.1 Tannerella sp.
GGAGAGCATCTTCTATTTATGCGCCGAAATCGTCAAAATGAAGCATTTCACGCGGAACGCCCAAATTGTCAAGCATACCCTCTACGGCTTTTGACATCGGCCCGGGGCCGCACATATAATATTCGATCTCTTCCGGTTCGTCGTGATCTTTGAGATACGTTTCATAAATAACCTGATGTACGAATCCGGGCGTATATTTTACGCCTGCCGCGTCTGCTGCCGGGTCCGGACGGTCGAGCGCAAGATGAAATGTAAAGTTCGGAAAATCCTTTTCGATTCCCAGAAAATCTTCCAGATAAAAGACTTCGTTCAATGCGCGGGCGCCATAGAAATAAGACATCTTCCGGTCGGTCGTATGAAGCGTTCTTGTCAGATGCATGATCTGCGCGCGCAAGGGAGCCATACCGGCGCCGCCGCCGATCCACATCATTTCGCGTTTCGAATCAAAGACCGGGAAGAAATCCCCGTAAGGTCCGCTCATTTTCACCTTGTCACCGGGTTTTAACGTAAAAATATAGGAGGACGCAATGCCCGGCTTCACATCCATGAATCCTGTCTGTGGTTTCGGTTTGAACGGTGGTGTGGCAATACGAACCGTCAGCATAATACGGTCTCCTTCCGCAGGATAGTTTGCCATGGAATAGGCGCGAATCGTTTCTTCATCGTTACGGCATTTCAGTGTGAATAGCCCGTACTGTTTCCAAGCCGGCAGATATTCAGGCCCAACGGATTCTTTGTCAATATCTTTATCATAATCCATATTGAACTTCGGAATATTGATTTGCGAATACGAGCCTGGTATAAAGTCCATGTGTTCGCCTTCCGGCAAAGCGACAATAAATTCCTTAATAAACGTAGACACATTTTTATTGGATATCACCGTACATTCCCACTCTTTTACGCCAAACACTTCATCCGGCACTTTGATCGCCATGTCTTCTTTCACCTTAACCTGACAACCCAAACGCCATTTCGCCTGAATCTGTTTGCGCGAAAAGAATCCGATTTCGGTAGGAAGGATATTTCCTCCGCCTTCCGGGATCTGACACCGGCACTGACCGCAACTTCCACTCCCGCCACAAGCCGAAGAAAGAAAAATACCCCGGCTCTGGAGAGTGCTTAACACAGTGCCTCCCATGGGCGTTTCAAACTCTTTTTCGCCATTCACCACCACCTTTACATTTCCGGATGGAAGCAACTTTGCTTTTGCTATTAACAATGCGCCGACCAGAATCAGCGTAACCAGAAGAAAGGTTACTGCTCCGGCCATAATTGTAAGCCCGCCTGACATTAATATAATCATTTTATAGATTCTTTTTTACGTTAATAATTAGATGTTAAGCCCTGAGAAACACATGAATCCGATGCCCATTAAACCGGTTATGATAAATGCAATACCTAATCCTCTTAAGGGTTTCGGAACGTCCGAATAAGCCAGCTTCTCACGAATAGCCGCCATTCCTAATATGGCAACCAGCCAACCCATACCCGACCCCAATCCATAGACAGTCGCTTCTCCGACGTTTATAAATGCTTTCTGTTGCATAAACAGCGAGCCTCCCATAATCGCACAGTTCACAGCGATCAGTGGCAGAAAGATTCCCAACGAGGAATATAAAGCAGGTAGAAATTTTTCAACGACCATCTCCACTAACTGTGTAAATGAAGCGATAATGGCTATAAATATAATAAAAGACAAAAAGCTTAAGTTGATGTCTGCATATTGCGACCCCAGCCAACTTAATGCGCCCTCTTTCAATACGTAATTTTCCAGCATATAATTGATCGGCAACGTACAGACAAGGACAAACGTAACTGCGATACCTAACCCTAATGCGGTCTTTACATTCTTGGAAACAGCCAGATACGAACACATACCCAGATAGTATGCGAAGATCATGTTATCGACAAAAATTGACCGTACGAATGTGCTTAATATTTGTTCCATTCTATTCCTTAATTTTTTATGTTCGGCATTATTTTTCTTCCTGAAGGTCTTTGTTCCTTGATCGATGCACCCAAATGATGACGGCAACACAAATCAATGCCATTGGCGGCATAATCATCAGTCCATTATTTACATAACCAACATCATATACAAACCGGGGGATTAGCTGAAAGCCCAAAAGTGTTCCCGATCCTAATAATTCACGGAAAAACGCAACAATCACCAGAATAATTCCATACCCCAAACCATTCCCGATCCCGTCAAGGAAAGACGCCCAGGGAGCATTACCCAAAGCAAATGCTTCCAAACGTCCCATCAGAATACAATTGGTAATGATCAAACCGATAAACACCGAAAGTTGCTTACTCACATCATAAGCAAAAGCCTTTAATACTTCGCTGACAATCGTCACCAATGCCGCTACAACTACTAATTGCACAATGATACGGATCCGATTCGGAATGGTATTTCGAAGCAATGAAATAATTACATTCGCAAACGCAATGACGGCCGTTACGGAAAGCGCCATAACAATTGCAGGCTCTAATTTCGCTGTTACGGCCAATGCGGAACAGATACCGAGCATCTGAATAATGACCGGATTATTCCTGCTCAACGGGCCTAACAATATTTCTTTATTTTTTCCGGATAATAGTCCCATAATCCTCTATTTTTTAGCATTTAAAAATTCAACATAACCTTTCAGGCTGTTTCGAATCATCTGATCTACCCCGTTACTGGTAATCGTCCCGCCTGAAATACCATCTACATAATCCTGTCCCTGAACCGTCTTCCCTCGCTTCACAATGGCAATACTTTTAAAATCATTGTTCTTAAATATTTGTTTGCCGGAAAACTTCGAACTAAAAGCCGGAGTAGCAATCTCTGCACCTAATCCGGGTGTTTCCCCCTGATGACTGAAATCTGCTCCATACACCGTATTCCTGTCGTCATTCATCGCTATATATCCCCAGATCGGCCCCCAAAGACCGGTCCCGTACATGGCGAGAATATATTTTGTCTGCCCGTCTACATGGGCTACAAACACCGGATATATATTTTCGGCAACCATTTTGGATGCATCAACAGCAAACGCCTCTCCCTCCACTTTCCGGCCTTTATCGTTTACCAAAAATGACTCTTTAATCAATTCATTATATCTGGATTCCGTTTCGTTTCCCGAAACAGACACATTGACCGACCGCAATATTTGTCGTCTTTTGTCATTCGCTTCATTTTTCTTCTGGTAGCTTTTTAATGACTCGGAAGTAAAAGCCAACAGTAGCGCAACCATAACCACCATTACGGAAGCATATATGATCGTGTATACATTACTATCTCTGTTCATTATCTTTATGTTTAGAATGAAAATACTTAAATACTTTAATCGAATATGTCCATTGTTTTTGTGAAAGTGTTTTCAGGAACGTCGAAACGGACCTCCGTCGCTCTCTGGATAATTTTTTCGCAATTCTCATTCAGCATAATCATGCCGTGCCATCCGCCGTACTTTTGAGTACAGTTATTCAACGCGGGGTAGGATATCATCGTACATAACTGTTCGGCAATCGTTTCGCCGGGCAGGCGGGCATATCCGGGAACCTTGCTGTACTGCTCGTCATTAAACAGGAACATGGCGAATACACTTTCGATCAGTCCGTTTTCATAAGACATCTCCGCCCACGAGCCAGCGACGCCCATTATGTACGTCCGGCTCAGTTCGTCGACGATAATCGCCAGATGATTTTTCGTTCCGTAATCCGTATCCCAGCGCATGCGTCTGCCGTTGTTATCGAAAGTGAGGATGGCATTGTTTTTCCCTCCGTCAACGCTATAAAAGATGACAGCCTTGTCGACGGAAGAGGCTGTCCGGCAGGGCAAGCTGAAGTCCTGCGTAACCGTTGTGCCGCCGCGCTGAGCCGATATCGCATGTTCCACTCCGTCGGAGAAGCCGGAGCCTTCCACTCTTACGACGACCGGTGTGTTTGCAGGCACGAAAGCGCTGTAGTCACCCCGGCTGTCGGAACTTGTCGCGACCTGCCCAACTGTAACTTTTGCACGCTGCACGGGGTCGCCGTTGCAGTCGGTCAGTCGGCCACTGATCGTAACGCGGTCGGCAGGAGCGTCGAGGTTGATCCACGAAAAATGCTTCGCCGTGCCGGTGTACACATTGCCTTGCCGCGTCGCCCGTCCTTCTTCGATCCAGACGCCGCGCTCTTCGTCGAACGACCAGAGGGGAATTTCGGCGGGCGGATTGTCGTCCATCCCTACCGGAATCGGGAAAGTGAGTTCCGCCGCTGCATCCTTTTTCAGTTGCAGGGCGCGACCGGCATTGTCGGTCAGTAGGACAGCGGTCATGCCATAAGAAATCAGTTGTGCTTCGCCGTTGCCGACACTTATTCCGGCAAGGTCGCCACCCGGCATAAGACTGGCAAAACCGGTGCTGTTAGGGTCGAGATAGAACATGTCGGCGTTCACACTGCCTGTGTAAGCCTTGCCGTCGTCGGCAGTCAGTGACGAAGCGGGAATATCCACTTTCATGCCTCCTGCCGAGAGGGTTGCGGTGCGGTCTGCCGCGAAACTTGTCGCCACGCTGTTGCCGCTGTTGCCTTTTGCCTGCATGAGGACGTCGAGGTGCATCTCGTCGGCGAAGATGCCCGAACGAGTGAGGGGAAAGTATCCCTGTTTCTCGAAACGGACGACGGTGCGACCGTTTATCGTCATCGCATGGTTGAGCACAAAAGCGCCGTCAGCACCGGTGGACATCGATTCGTCACCCGACACGACCAGTACTCCGCCGAGCGGCAAACCGTCCGCAGCGTGAACCGCACCGGTGAGGACAGTCTCCCGCATCACGGCTTCGACAGGCAGTTCGGCGTTCTTACATGCCGCAAATCCCAGAATAAAAACGGCCGTCAATACAACTGTATTTTTAAATGCTTTCATTGTCTTGTGTTTATTGATTATTCTCTGACGTGAACTCTTTTCAAGCGGCGCTTGATATTACTTTCCACTACGTAATAGTCGATTAAAGGCGCAAATGTATTCATTAACAGGATAGCAAGCATCATGCCTTCGGGATACCCCGGATTCAACGCCCGTATGATAATCGCAAAGGCTCCTACAAGTATACCATAGATATATTTACCGGTCTCCGTACGGGCGGAAGTGACGGGATCCGTTGCCATAAATACAGCTCCAAAAGCAAATCCTCCCAGGAATAGATGATCGACCGGAGATATGGTCATCACTACCGTTGTTCCGATTATGTTAAAGATTGCCGCCATTACAGCGCCGCCTGCAAATACGGAAAACATGGTTTTCCAACTGGCAACGCCTGTAAATAACAAGATCGCAGCGCCTACCAATATGGCTAAAACAGAAGTTTCGCCAATAGATCCCGGAATTAATCCGACAAAATAATCCCATGTTGTAAGGGGCTGACCCAAAACGTCTACTGTCTGAAACGAACCGATCGCCTCCTTTGCCGCCG
This sequence comes from Tannerella sp., assembly GCA_031260095.1. Taxonomy (GTDB): domain Bacteria; phylum Bacteroidota; class Bacteroidia; order Bacteroidales; family Tannerellaceae; genus Tannerella. Next base: position 5,442 of record JAIRKN010000005.1, read on the forward strand.
TTCCGATTTGTCCCAACGGGGTGGCGCCGGAGAAAGCGTCGAGCACGTTGGCGCCTCCGATTCCAAAAGTTGCTTCCGTACGGACAAATACCTGATCGCCGGACATGGCGGCAGGATATGCAAAAAACAAAAAGGCGCGGGTCACCAATGCTACATTAAATATATTATAGCCTGTTCCCCCGAACACTTCTTTTGCAAAGACTACCGCAAAAGCCGTCGCCACGGCGATCATCCACAACGGCGTATCAATCGGTACAATCATCGGGATCAACATGCCGGATACAAGAAATCCCTCTTGTATTTCTTCCTTTTTCCACTGAGCTACAACAAACTCAATACCTAACCCGACTACATAAGAAACAATGATTTTAGGCAATACTGCTAAAAAACCGTAAACGAAGGTCATCCAAAATCCCGGATTCCAACCCGTCGCCAGATTATGCTGGTGGCCGATATTATACATGCCGAACAGCAACGCAGGCGCCAATGCTACGATAACGACCGACATGATTCGTTTCGAATCAATACTGTCATGAATATGCACCCCCGATCTTGAAGTCTTATTCGGAACGAATAAAAAGGTTTCGAAGCCGTCAAAAACCGATTGGAACATCGACAGTTTACCTCCTTCTTCAAAGTTAGGCTTCATCTTATTGAGAAATTTCCTTAACGCTTTCACTATGATTTATCTTATTTATTAATTCATTTCCTTATACAACAAATCCAGTCCGTCTCGAACGATTTTCTGTATCTCAATTTTTGAGGTATCCACGAACTCACACAATGCAAAATCTTCCGGTGCCACTTCATATATGCCCAGATTTTCCATCTTGTCGATATCAAACGCAATGATCGCTTTCAGCAAATATTCCGGTAATATATCCATCGGGAATACTTTGTCATATTCATTCGACATGATCATCGCACGTTTTCCTCCGCGTATCCGTGCATCAAGTACATACTCTTTATTCTTCCCCGACAACCAACTGAGATAGGTATGGCTCACACTGAATTTTCCGAATCCGGGAGTAGCCCATCCTAAGAACTCGTCGACGTCATCTCCTTCCGGTATTGCGGTCAACTGATGATCATAGGCCCCAAGAAAATCTTCCGGACGAACTTTCGTCCCGGTCAACACATTTCCACTTATCAGACGCACATGTCCTTCCGACACGTTCCCATTCACGATACTGCTTATGCTACATCCGCTTATTACCTTTGTATAGCCGCACTTCCCGAACTCAGGGCCTGTCAATGCGATAACTTTCGTAAAATCAATTTTCTTTTCTTTCAGCATACGTCCGATCACAAGAACGTCGGCCGCATGAAGTGTCCAGACCGTTTCGCCTTTATTCACCGGTTTGATATGGTTGATCATAACGCCGGCGTTTCCTGCAGGATGCGGGCCGGAAAGTTCTACGACTTCCACATCTTTCATTTCACACAATGGCGATCCTTGCACGACCCCAAAATATACTTTCCCGCCGGTAAGCCCGGACAATGCACTTAATCCGACCTGTAAAGCGGCTTCCTGACCTTTTACAACAAAATCAAAATCCGGCGCTAATGGAGCGGTATTATATGCCGTCACAAAAATATCGCGCGGAGTATCCCACGGATTCGCAATGCGATCATAGGGGCGTTGCTTTATGTAAGGCCACATACCCGTTGCCAGTAAAAGTGACTTTAAGCCTTCCGCATCATACGAAGAAATATCTTTTATATCAATAGGCTCGTATTCCGTCTGTCCATCCGGTCTTATAGTAATACTCAAAATCTTACGCTTTTCACCACGATTCACACCCGTGATAACTCCGCTGACCGGCGACACAAATTTTATTTCCGGACGACTCTTGTCTATCATCAGCGGAGTGCCGG
>JAIRKN010000054.1 GCA_031260095.1 Tannerella sp.
GAAAACCATCTTATCGGGAAGAAATATACAGTTGGGATAGAGGGTAATAACTGCCGACTGAGACATCGTATTCGCAGGGCTTTCCGTAAAACTTGCTGTTTTTCAAAGAAACTGTTCAACCATTTTAAAGCTTTTAACCTCGCGTTTTTTTACATCAATTTCAGCTTTGTATGAAGTAGCATACTTTTTACATCACTACAGAATAATTTCTGCGTAACACTCCCTCCTGAAAGAAAATCTCAAGTACCCCTCTTTCTGTGATACTGTCTAATGAATCCATTCTATTTTGCTGCAATTTCAAAAGAAAATTTGTGGCGCTATGCGATTCTACGTAGATGGTACTCTCTTTTTTCCCTTTCTTCCTGGCTATACTGCAATTTATATCAATAAATGACCTGTATTCATCTGACAAAAGCGCATAACCGCTTATCTTCAAGAAATTACTCCTTTTGCAGGAATGGGGGAACGCATTTTCCTCATCAAATCGTTTGATGACGCCAATAATACTTTGCTTGTTTCTAATCGCCTTTTTTGACTTGAAGTTCTTGACCCCCGTAAGATAAACATCTTCATATGTGTCCCATCTGTAGATATTTACCTTTTGCAGGATACGGTTAATTTCTGTTTTGATACTTCTAAAATAGCCTGCCGAGTAACCATTTTCTTTCATGTATGAAAGCAGGACGGGATACTTCTCCTGTAAATTTTGTACATCCATCATTTTATTTTTTTTCTATATTGTAATTGATAACGTACGCAATACAGGAAAAATTATCCAAACCTTTTTTTTTACAGTTTATCTGAAAATCAATGCTGTATCAAAAAAGATTTGGATTTTATTTTGGTTAGGATAACGCACATCATGCAGCCGGTTCGCTGGACGCGACAATCGTTGTAGAGGTCGCAGATGCGGACATTGAACCGGTTGATGTAGCGGTAGATGTCTGCCTCTGTCCAGATCGAAAGCGGCTTGCTTTTGCCGTGTTTTTTGCCAAAGGAATTGCAGCCCGTTCTGAGCCATGCGGATTGCCGGATAATGCTTTCTTCCGCCATTTCTCCTGTTATGGAGTTTAGCTTGGAGGTTGGCGCTTTCTTCAAAAAATAGTAGCATTTTTCCGAGCAACTGAATTTTTCATCGACCAAAAACCGGTACTTTACCGGCAAAATGAATGTTGTTTTTTTGCCATCCGACTGTATTCCGGTCAAATACCTTTGCGAATGTTTTATACCATGTCTCAACTCGTAAATCATCTTTGAATATTCCTTTGAAATCAAAGGAAACCCGTATTTTTCGATGATTTGTTTGAGGTGCGTTTTTGGCCGAATAATCTGCACGTTGTCAAACTGTCGGACGAAACGGATAATGTCGGGGTATTCGTTGCCGGTGTTGACGAATACGGCCGGCATGTCGATTTTCATTATGTTACGGATGAGGTGCATCAATACGGTGCTATCCTTGCCGCCGGAGAAAGAGATGATGGGGTTTTCGACCTCGTTGCAAAACTTTTCGACGGTACCGAAAGCGTGGTCAATCTTCTGTTCTAAAGTGAGAGATTGCAGTCGATACAGTTCTTCTATTGTCCGCTTCACAATCATGGATTAATGCCTGTTGACAGGTTCATTGTTCAAACCGGATTCTGTCATTCTCAGTGTTTATGGCCGTCGTGATTATGGCCGTCGTGTATTACTTTTGGCTTTTCGCCTTCTTTTAGGGGCTTTGCTTTCATGTCTATCTTTTCAAATGCCGTGATCAGCTTCTTTTCGTCCGTTTTGTCCGTACGATAAGTTACCTTGGCGGTATGCGTAGACAAGTCACAGGTCAAATCGGTTACGCCTTTTTCAAAAGCGATATTCTTTTCGATCTTTTTTATGCAATTTTCGCATTGCATGTTCTCAATAAGAAACGTGGTCGTTTCTTTTTTACTTTTCTTCTTTGTTTCTTGTGCGGATGCCGATGATATGGCAACGATTGCACAACACATAATAACTAAAATCTGTTTCATAAGGATAATATTTAAATAGTTAAAATTAATCGCGGCTTATATTAAAACGTAAGCCTGCGTATATTTTTCGTCCAAGTACGGGACCCCATACCATCGAACCGTCAAAGTTACTTTCCCTTGGATGTGGTGCATCAATGATCGGGTGATCCTGTGTAAAATCAAAGATGTTTTCCGCTCCTGCGTAGACGGACCACCGGCGGAAAAATTTTGTTATCTGTGCGTTCCATACCTGATAAGAATCGAAACCGGTATCCCACATCGGGTTTTTTGCGTCAGGGGTTGGCATGCGTCCGCCGCCGTTGAATTGTCCGGTCAGATCAAACTGCCATTTTTTTAATGGCGTCTGGTAGGATCCGGTTAATAATCCTTTGTAGTCGCTAACCAGAGGTTTTTTCAACCGTCTTACTTCTCCTTCCGCATTCCGGTAATCGGTTTTGGCGTCCGTATAACGGTAAGCGCCCGTCAGGGTAAATCCGCGTAAGAATGGAAACGGATACGTTGCTTCTATCTGGAAACTGTTCGAATACGATTTCCCGTCAAGATTATAGAAACTCACTTCGTGTGGATTACTGTCCATATCCACAACAATTTGTTTATTGAAATAGGTGTAGTACCATTCTGTATTAATTGTCAGATCTTTGCCGGCAACAGGGATATAAAAGGAAAAGTTAATGCCGGTATTCCACGCTTCTTCCTGATCCAAAGGGTCTGCAATCAACATTTTACGGCTACTGGACAGCAAAAAATTATTTTCGGTCAGTACATTGGCCGTACGGAATCCTTTTCCTGCGGAAGCGCGTATATGAAACCAATCGAATGGGTTATACTTCAAATGGACACGGGGGGTTACGAAAAAGTCATACACGGAGCTATGGTCCGCACGTATGCCGGCCAGCATGATAAACCGGTCGTTCAGGTTATATGTATATTGTACATAGGCTCCGGGTACCACTTCGCTACGGTCGTAAACCTGCTTTTCCCCGTTTTGCGTCAGGTTTTCATCGAATCCGTCATAATTCAGGCTCAGGCCGGTACTCAGACGATGCACCGGTGTAAATTCTCTTTCGTACATCAGACCGGCATATAAATTGTTCTGATATATATTATAAGGTGTACGGTCGTAAGTAGCCTGCTGGTCATGGTATGATCCGGACAGGATCAAGGCAACGCTTTCTACTTTATCCGGATCAATGATATAAGCCTGTTTGGTAAATCCCTCGATACGGTTTGTCCGGAGTTTGATACGGTATGGATCCTCATGATGATTTGTCTGGCCTCCGGTACGATCTTCGTGCAGATAGCGCGCGCCGTATTGTGCTACATATTGACCGGTATGATACTGCCAGCGATTCATCAGATTCACCTGTTCTTTAAGCGGCATATCCAGAAATCCGTCCCCATTTCCATCATGTTGGGCGCCGTCATTAGAGTAGTGTACCAGCAACCCGGTAGAAAGATGATCGTTGATATGCCATGAAGCATCACTGTTGGCTTCGAATTGGCCGGCGTCGCTGGCATACAGGTTGGCAGAAAAAATATCGGCGGTAGCAGGTTTCTTATATTCCACATTGATCTGTCCGGCCAATGCTTCGTATCCGTTTTTCACCGACGAAGTTCCTTTGGAGACCAGTATACTTTCCATCCATGCACCGGGGATATAATCCAGTCCGTAAAGCGAAGCGGCGCCACGGAAGTTCGGATAGTTTTCCGTCAGCATCTGCACGTATGTTCCTGATAATCCCAACAGTTTTATCTGGCGTGCACCTGTCGCCGCGTCAGCGTATGAAACATCGACGGAAGGATTTGTTTCGAAACTTTCCGCCAG
>JAIRKN010000074.1 GCA_031260095.1 Tannerella sp.
TTTGATCCATTGAGTTCACGAAACTGATGTTGGGCTGGTAGTTTCCCCGCGAGAAGCCCCCGCCTATCCATTGCTTGGAGTTAAAGCGATAGCGAATCCACGTGTTTGCCCGGAATGTCCAAATGCGTTGAAGCCTGTCTCCGTGCAGCTTGTAATTCAAAAACGAACAACCCGGATTGAATACCGCCGTGACTTTTTCCCCTAATTCATAAACATAATTGGTGAAAAGTATTGTTTCGCCCTTCCACAAGTGTTGCCACGAATTATAATCGCCGCTGTAAAGCACAGATGTGATGTAATGATAGTGCATCAAACTTCCGGAGAACGTGTTTTTGGCATCAGGCCGGAACGTATATCGACTGTACGCGTCAAATGTGTAGAAATCTTCATCCGCCTTAGTGGATGATTCCTGTTCCGTCTCCCTGTATATCCGGCTATACTTGTTCTGCGTATACGCCCCGTTCAGCTCGACTTTCAATTGCTGCTTTTCCGTCGGATTGAAAACACCATTCAGGCTGACTGCCGGCTTGAGACTCTCATTGTCGACCTGCTCGGACGACGGTATGCGCCGTTCGTCATGCCCGGTGTAAGAAAGCGTTTCGTTTCTGTCGTTATGCGGCGTTCCGTCGTGAACAAAAGACAACTGCCCCCACAGATTACGCTTCTCCGTATCATTGCGTACCTTAAATTGAGCATATTGCCGGTTGTTGCTGAAATCGGCATCCTCCGTTGTCCTGTCGCGGTTCACCGTATAATCGGCGAGATTCAGGTTGTCGCTTTTTTCTTTTTTGATGCCGTCATATTCTTTTATGTTATACCCGCTGAAAAAAGTGTAGCTGGTATTGTTGTGTGATATTTTTGCGCCTGCATCATAATTACCGTCCATGTAAGCTACGTTTTGTTCACCTTCCAGAGTGACATATCCACCGGTTTTATACGTTTTGGTAATGTAATTGACGGAAGCCGCATCACCGACGTATTTTCCCGTGGGCAAGCTGTAATATTCCACCTTTTCTATATCCCCGGGACGCAGATTCTGCACTTCGCGGAAGTCCACCTTCACGCCGTTTATATAAAGGGTAGCCGTACCCGTCACGGCGGTCACCGTCTTGTTTTTACGGTCTACGGTAAGACCCGGAATCATCAGGTTATATAGCAGATCATATCCGGAAAAGGAATGTTTTATCTGTTGTTTGTCCGGTATGACTAACAGATGGTCTTTTTTCCGGATGAAAGTACTTCCCTTTACCACAATTTCGCCCAGGGAGATGACGTCGGTTTTCAAAACGACCGGCGGCAACGTGCAGTCGCCCTCCGGCATCCGGAAAGCAATAAATTGGCTGACATAGCCGATATTGCTTAATGCAAGGATATATTCTCCTGCTTTTATGTCCCTGAACAGGAACTCTCCATTATCGTCCGTCGTCACACCGGCAACGAACACGGAATCCGGCGTGAGAAGTCTCACGGTAGTCAGAAAAAGACCGGCGCCCAACTCGTCATCATAGATATTGCCTTTCAATATGTTCTGTCCTCGCACCGGCAAAATAACAGTAACACAAACAGCTAAGATAAAAAACAGTTTATTCATAATCGTTTGTGACAATTAAAAATTAAAGATAATTGTAAATTTAAAGCCCCAAAAGTAGTATCAATTTTATATATTAACATGACTTTTTATATGTTTTACAACAGGATTTGAGTGATTTTGCAATCGTTTTATTTCATCTATTCCATTCAAAAGAGCCTGTTTTCATCGTAGAGTTGGACGAAATGCATAGCTACGTAATGAGAAAAAAACTACTGTTGGACATGGATTGCTGTTGATAGATCCGGAAAACGGTATGTTTGTAACAATCGAACGTTTGTGTTATCAGAAAACGTCGCAAGGGTACAAATTATTTCGTGACTGATACATTAGAAAAAAAAACGGAAAAATCGAACAGAAAGATCAGGAGCATACATTTTTGTGCAGAATTTCTACTCTTTCCGGTTGGTAAGTCATTGTCCATGGCGAGTGTAATGTGAGGTGACAAAATTTGTAGAATCGGAGTTTTTCATGTAAGTTTGCACGGGTAAAAAACAGTATCTTTGGAATGAAAGAGTTTATAATATCGGAGGCGAAAACGGAAAATGCCGTATTGGTAGGGTTGATAACGCCCGAACAAAGCGAACGGCAGGTGAAAGAATATCTGGATGAACTGGCCTTTCTTGCGGATACGGCAGGGGCTAAGGCCGTCAGGAAATTTACTCAGAAACTGGATTGTCCTAATCCGGTTACGTTTGTCGGGAAAGGGAAGTTGCAGGAGATTAAAGAGTATGTCGCCGAACATGAAACGGGGCTTGTTATATTCGATGATGAACTTTCGGCGAAGCAAATCCGTAATATAGAAAAGGCGTTGGAGGTGAAAATCCTGGATCGTACGAATCTTATTCTGGATATATTCGCACGGAGGGCGCAGACGGCATACGCTAAGACACAGGTGGAACTGGCACAGTATAAATATATGCTCCCGCGGCTGACCGGTCTGTGGACGCACCTCGAACGTCAACGCGGGGGGATTGGTATGCGCGGGCCGGGTGAAACGCAGATCGAAACCGACCGCCGTATTATATTGGACAAGATCGCTAAGTTGAAGAAAGATTTGGTGGAGATAGACCGGCAGATGTCGTCGCAACGTAAAAACCGCGGCAAAATGGTGCGCGTCGCGTTGGTCGGTTATACGAATGTGGGGAAGTCTACCCTGATGAATTTGTTTTGTAAGACGGATGTGTTCGCCGAAGATAAATTGTTTGCCACACTGGATACGACGGTGCGGAAGATGATTATCGGTAATCTTCCGTTTCTGCTTTCGGATACGGTCGGCTTTATCCGCAAGTTGCCGACCGAGCTTATCGAATCGTTTAAGTCGACGCTTGATGAAGTGCGTGACGCGGACTTACTGTTGCATGTGGTGGATCTGTCGCATCCTGCGTTTGAAGAACAGATTGAGGTGGTGAACCGTACGTTGACGGAGATAGACCAAACGCCGAAGCCGGTTATCCTGGTGTTTAATAAGATGGATGCGTTTACTTTTGTGCCGAAAGAAGCGGATGACCTGACGCCCCGTACGCAGGAGAATGTTTCTTTAGATGAGTTGAAAGCGATGTGGATGAATAAGCAGCCGGATCATTGTATTTTTATTTCTGCAAAGAAGAAGACGAATATAGACGAATTGAGGGACTTGATGTATAAACGTGTCCGTGAGATTCATGTTACTCGCTTTCCTTACAATGATTTTCTTTATCAAAATTACGATTCCGGGGATGATGTTCAATAATTTCTTTGCGTAAAAATTCGCGGTCTATATGTGTGTATATTTCCGTAGTAGTGATACTTTCATGTCCCAGCATCATTTGTATGGCGCGCAGATTGGCTCCTCCTTCAAGGAGATGCGTGGCAAATGAATGACGCATGGTATGGGGGCTGATGTTTTTACGGATCCCCGCGATTTTGGCCTGTTCTTTGATGATGTGGAAGATCATGACACGGGTGAGTCCGGCGCCCCGTCTGTTCAGGAATAAGATGTCTTCGAAGCCCTTTTGTACGTTGATGCGATGGCGGTCGGGCAGATAGTTCTGTATTTCCCGGATCGCTTTGCCGGAAATCGGTACTAACCGTTGTTTGCTTCCTTTCCCTTTCACGATGATGAACTGTTCGTCAAAATAAATATTTGAGTATTGCAGTCCGGTCAGTTCCGAAACGCGCAGTCCGCAACTGTATAATACTTCGAGTATGGCGCGGTTGCGTTGCCCTTCGGCTTTGGAGAGATCAATCGAATGGATCAGGTTATTTATCTCATTTTCCGTCAGTACTTCGGGTAGCTTTTGCCCGATTTTAGGGCTTTCGAGCAACTCCGTAGGATCTGTGTCCTGATAGTTTTCAATTAATAGAAACCGGTAGAATGATTTGATCCCGGAGATAATGCGCGCCCGTGAACGTGCGGAGATCCCGAGGTCGCTTAATTGTGCAATGAATGGTTGCAGGTCTTGATAGGTCAGGTTGAAGATATTCATGTCCGATTCGCCGTCGATGAAGCGGATCAGTTTGTTCAGGTCGTCCAGATAAGCTTCCGTTGTGTTTTCGGAAAGCCCTTTTTCCAGCCGCAGGTATGCCGTATATTTATTGAGAATGTCGGTTTCTTTTTGTGCCATATACATTTATATATCAAAAAAAGCGCTACCTTTGTACCTTATTCTAACGCCTTTTGATAAGACAAAGGTATAATTTTTGACGTTAAAAAAAACAGATTGGAAAGATATGAAGAAGATACAGATAATTAATGGACCAAATCTGAACCTGTTAGGCAAGCGTGAGCCGGCAGTTTACGGTAATTTGGATTTTGAAGTGTATATTGAACGTTTACGTTCTTCTTTTCCGAATGATGATATCCGTTATTTTCAGAGCAATTGTGAAGGCGCATTGATAGATAAGATCCATGAAACCGGGTTTACGGCGGATGGGATCATCCTGAATGCGGGAGGGTACACACACACGTCCGTTGCATTGTGCGACGCGATCAAAGCCGTTGAAACCCCTGTGATAGAAGTGCATATTTCAAATGTGCATGCGCGCGAGGCGTTTCGCCATAAATCTATGATTTCGGCTGCGTGTAAAGGTGTAATTGCAGGTTTTGGCCTGGATTCATACCGGCTTGCAGTGGAGGCATTCATTACCGTCATTCCTAACGATTACTTATAAATATATGCTGAAACATACGAAAATTGTAGCAACCATATCCGACCAACGTTGCGAAGTGGATTTTATTAAAAAGCTTTATAAAGCGGGAATGAATGTGGCGCGTCTTAATACGGCCCATTTGCAGGAAGACGGATTGGCACGTATCATTAATAATATACGGACGGTGTCGGACCGTATCGGTATATTGGTCGATACAAAAGGGCCGGAAGTGCGGACGACGACAACGCCGGCCTCTATTGATTTTAAGTATGGCGACAAGATTAAGATGATTGGAGATCCTCTCGGAGAAACGACACGTGAGTGTATCTATGTTTCATATAAAGATTTTATAAATGACCTGGCGCTTGGAAGCGATATCTTGATTGATGACGGAGATCTGGAGTTGAAAGTGATAGAAAAGACGCCGGATTATCTCGTTTGTGAAGTGCAGAATGATGCGACGCTCGGTAGCCGTAAAAGCGTGAATGTTCCCGGAGTTCGTATTAATCTTCCGTCGTTGACGGATAAAGACCGGAAGAATATCGAATGGTCTATTAAAAATGATCTTGATTTTATCGCTCACTCTTTTGTGCGAACAAAACAGGATGTACTCGATATACAAGAAATTCTGGATGCCCATAACAGTCCTATAAAAATCATTGCGAAAATAGAGAATCAGGAAGGCGTTGATAATATAGACGACATATTGAAGGTTGCGTATGGTGTTATGATCGCCCGGGGCGATCTGGGAATTGAGGTCCCGGCCGAAAAGATTCCGGGGTTGCAGCGAGTGTTGATACGTAAATGCGTGGAAGCAAAGAAGCCGGTGATTGTGGCTACGCAAATGTTGCATACAATGATAAAAAATCCGCGTCCTACACGCGCCGAGGTGACGGATGTTGCAAATGCTATTTATTATCGTACGGATGCATTGATGCTGAGCGGCGAGACGGCTTATGGGAAGTATCCGGTAGAGGCTGTACAGACGATGTCCAGGATTATTCATGAAGCGGAAAAGACAAAATTGTCCGCCAATGATATACGGGTGCCCATAACAGGAGATGACCTGGATGTGACTTCATTCCTTGCCAAACAAGCCGTTAAATCATCCTCGAAACTGAATGTGCGCGCTATTATATCCGATAGTGTGACAGGACGTACGGCACGCTATCTGGCTGCTTTTCGTGGAAGAGCGACCGTTTTTGCCATTTGCTACAGACGGGAAACTATGCGTATGCTTTCGCTTTCGTATGGAGTGTGGGCTGTCTATCAGCCGTGGCTTAAAAGTCGCCGGGGTTATTATTACGAAGCGTTACATCAGCTTATTAATAATGGTATGATTACAGAAAAAGATAAGGTTGCTTACCTGAGCGGTAGCTTTGGCGAAGGGGGAGGAACTACTTTCCTTGAAATAAACGACGTGGAACGTGTGCTTAATGCAGGAGATAGCTATCAGTTGCCCACATTCGGCGATTGAATATAACGCAGTGGCGCAATTAATTTTAACGTATGCAAACGATCGATGAGTACATATTTGAGCATATTGACGAGGAAGGAGCGTTACTGGCTACGCTGAATCGCGACGCTCATGTAAAATTGCTGTATCCTCGTATGATTGCAGGTCATTTGCAGGGGCGTATGTTGAAAATGTTCTGCCGGATGATGCGGCCTAAACGGATTCTTGAAATCGGAACATATACGGGCTATGCGACGCTTTGTATGGCAGAAGGACTTGATGACGGCGCACTTGTCTATACGGTCGAAATAAATGATGAGTTACAACCATTTACCGCTTCGTATATTGAGAAGTCCCCTTATAAGGATAAGATCCGTTTGTTCTGGGGGGATATTAATGATTTGTATCCTACGTTTGATGAAATATTTGACTTGGTTTATATGGATGCAAATAAACGTGATTATTGTAAATATTATGATCTGGTATTTCCGCGTCTCAGACCGGGGGGCCTGATCCTGGCAGATAATACCTTATGGTCGGGGAAAGTAGTTGAAGAGCGCTCTGCTGTGTCCGACAGGCAAACACAGGGTATTCTGGAATTTAATGAAAAAATCAGGTGTGATGACCGTGTCGAGAAAGTTATTATTCCTGTTCGTGACGGTCTGACAATGATTTGGAAAAAATAATTGTTGTATGGAAGATTTGCTTTTTGTTGCAGATTGGAAAATTATGAATAACTTTACGTGCATTTTAAGCACAAGAGAATGAAGTCGAAAATTATAGCAAATTCTTATAATGAATATTAGTATGGAAGAAACAAGATTAAATAAAATAGAACGCCTGTTGCAGAAAGAACTTAGCGAGCTTTTCCGCAAACAGACAGCAGTGATGAAGGGAACGCTCGTTACGGTTAGCAGGGTACGTGTCAGTCCCGACCTTAGTGTTGCAAAAGTTTATCTGAGTATATTTCCTTCCGAAAAAGGAGATGAGTTGCTGGAATCAATAGAAAGAAATAAAAAGACATTGCGCTACGATTTAGGACAAATTGTGCGGATGCAATTGCGCAAGATCCCGGAACTTGTGTTCTATCCTGATGATTCTCTTGATTATGTGGAGAAGATAGATAAACTGCTGAAAAAAGAAGAGAGAGATTGAATTTAGCTTTTTACATAGCGCGTAGATATTTATTTGCGAAGAAATCGCATAATGCCATAAATATTATTTCGATGGTGTCTGTTTGTGGTGTTGTTGTCGCTACGATTGCTATGATCTGTACGTTGTCTGTTTTTAACGGTTTCAAAGGGTTTACATCCATGCTTTTCAGTGTTTTTGATCCTGAATTAAAAATAACTCCCGCGTCAGGAAAAGTTTTTGACCCCACTACTCCTGAGATGCGACAGATCTGTGCGTTTCCTGAGGTAGAGTATTGTTGTGAAACGCTTCAAGAAAATGCGATTGTCAGTTATGGCGACCGTCAGTCTATTTCTGTGTTGAAAGGAGTTGATACGACCTTCAATAGATTGGTGGATATTGATACGGCAATTATTAACGGAGAGTTTATTTTAAAAGAAGGCGACTTTAATTATGCCGTAGCAGGCATTGCCTTGGCGTCGGCATTGGGCGTGAATGCAGGCTTTACGCAACCGGTGGAGATTTATATGCCGAAACGCACCGGGACCGTTAATCTCGCAAATCCGGCCCTCTCCTTTTTTGTAGAATATGTTTTTGTGGGAGGAGTCTATTATATAAATCAGCCTGTTTACGATGAGGGGTTTATGATTGTGTCGATTGACCTTATGCGTTCGATGCTGGATTATGACAAGGAGGTATCGGCGCTTGAACTTAAACTTGTATCCGGGGCGGATCTATCATCTGTAAAGAAGAAAATAAAGCAGTTGACGGGGAATGATTTTATTGTTCAGGATCGGTATGAGCAACAGGAACTCTCATTCAATATGATGCAGATGGAAAAATGGGTGACTTACCTGATGCTCTGTTTTATCCTCGTGCTGGCATTGTTTAATGTTTTAGGTTCGTTAGCTATCTTAATGATAGAAAAAGAAGCCGATATAGTTAAATTACGTAATATGGGAGCAAATAGTCGACTTATAAACAGGATATTTCTTTTTGAAGGCTGGATGATTTCTCTTATGGGGGCGGTCATTGGTGTGGCGCTGGGTATTTTGTTGTGCCTGCTACAAAAAAGATTCGGGCTTATCTCTCTGGGCGAAACAGCCGGAACTTTTATCATTGACGCATATCCTGTTGAAATAGAATGGAGGGATGTATTGACTGTTTTTGCGACCGTTATTGGTCTTGGTTTTCTGGCCGTCTTGTATCCGGTGCACTATCTGGGCGAAAAATGGCTTAATAAAACAGTTGCCGCCTGTTTGTTATTGCCGTTTATGGCGAGTTGCGGAGTGAAAAATAAAGACCCGAAAGCGGAAGAAGTGAAGGAAATAGCCGTTACAATTGAGCCTCTTCGCTATTTTGCCGAACAGATTGCCGGCGATCATTATACATTCTTTTCAGTGCTTCCCGCCGGTCAAAGTCCAGAAACGTATGATCCCTCTCCCCGTGAGATGATAAGGGTCGGAAAAGGGGTGGCCTATTTTCATACAGGACAGCTTGGGTTTGAACAGGTGTTGATTCATTCTATTCATGAAAATAATACCCATACATCCCCATTTGATTTATCGGAAGGCATGGTTTTTCATGAAGGGGAGTGCTGTGCGCATGAGCATGGCGGCCATGACCCGCATTTATGGACGTCATTTAAAGGTGCAAAAGTGATATCCGAAAATATCCTGAAAGCTCTTGTTTCTTTAGATAAAGAAAATCAGACGCATTATCAATCAAATTACAGCCGGTTGACTCAGCGCCTTGATTCGCTGGAGGAAACACTGCATAAACAACTGGAAAACCTTTCGTGCCGTAGCTTTGTGATCTATCATCCGGCCCTGACTTATTTTGCGGATGAGTTTGGATTGAAGCAATATAGTATTGAAAATGACGGGAAAGAGCCTTCTCCCGCTTTCTTGAAAAAACTGATTGAAGAGGCCGGCACAGAGAGGGTTGGCGTTGTTTTTGTGCAAATGGAGTTCGACCGTAGACATGCAAAGCAGATTGCCCGGGAAATCGGAGCGAAGACGGTCGTTATAAATCCTTTGGATTATCAATGGGACAAACAGATGGAATGGATTGCAAAAGCATTGGTCGGAAATGGAAAAGCTGATTGAAATAAGGAATGTTTCAGTTGTATATGATACAAAGCCTGTGCTGAGAGATGTTTGTCTTGATGTATGGAGAGATGATTTTCTTGGCGTGATCGGGCCTAACGGAGGTGGGAAAACTACGCTTCTGAAGGTTTTGCTGGGTTTGATGAAACCTGTTTCGGGAGAAATTTCCTTTTTTGATTGCGGGAAGAATGTATCGTCGTTAAAGATCGGTTATCTTCCACAGATAAATCCGATAGATAAACGTTTTCCCATATCCGTATATGAAGTCATTGCTTCCGGCTTGGCCGGCGAAAAGCCCCGTTTTCGTAATTTTACATCCTTACAGAAAGAACATATTCATGAACTTATGATTCAAATGGGATTGGAACAATTCGCCGGACGCGCTATCGGGGAACTTTCAGGCGGACAATTGCAACGTGTGCTATTAGCGCGTGCCGTTGTTTCACAGCCACAGGCGCTTATTCTTGATGAGCCGAATACATACGTTGATAAGAAGTTTGAGTCCCATTTTTATGAATTGCTCGGAGAGATCAACCGGAAAACGGCAATCGTACTTGTTTCACATGATGTAGGAACCTTGCTTTCGATGGTAAAAAATGTGGCGTGCGTAAATGAAACTCTTCATTATCATTGTGGCTCGGACATATCCGGCGATTGGTTGAATGAGGCGTATACTTGTCCTATTGAGCTTGTCGGACATGGCGATTTGCCTCACAGGGTACTTAAAAAACACGAGAATAATTGACGATGCTTAAATAAATAAATGTTTATTCTATGGAAGAGCAAAAACGTATATTAATAACGGGGGCAAGCGGTTTTATCGGAGGGTATCTTGTAAAAGAAGCTTTGAGCCGGGGCTATGAAGTTTGGGCGGGTATACGTCCGCATAGTTCACGGAAGCATTTGCAGGATGAACGGATTAAGTTTATTAATCTGCGGTATGATTCAAAGGATGCGCTTGTAGCGCAATTACGTGAAATAGCATCTTCTGTCGGAGCATGGCGTTATGTAATCCATAATGCCGGTATCACAAAAACGCTTCGGGAGGCTGATTTTTATAATGTCAATGCTTTTAATACACATTTATTGATAGAAGCGCTTGCTGCCGCGGATTGTAAGCCTGATAAATTTCTGTTGATGAGTAGTCTTAGCAGTTATGGGCCGGTAAATGAATATTCATTCAGACCGATTCGTATAGACGATGACCGGAATCCCGATTCTGTTTATGGGAAAAGTAAATTTGAAGCGGAATTGTTTGTCAAAGCCCAGACTTATTTTCCATACATTATATTGTTACCTACGGGAGTTTATGGGCCGGGGGATAAAGATTATCTGATAGAAATAAAAAGTATCCGTTCAGGATTTGATTTGAAAGTTGGTTTGAAATCGCAACAGCTTACGTTTATCTATGTTAAGGATCTTGCGGTTGCTGCTTTTATGGCGCTTGAAAACAAAAAAGCCAAAAATGTATCTTATTTTGTTGCAGATGGTGATGTATATAAAGACACGGATTTTGCGCGACTTATAAAGAAATTATTGGGTAAAAAAATTGTGATAAATCTCCGTATACCTTTCTGGATGTGTTATGTAGCCTGTTTGTTTTCCGAAGCGTTTGGTCATTTGGCAGGCAAGGCAATGACACTTAATACCGATAAATATCATATTCTTAAACAACGTAACTGGATTTGTGAAACAGAGCCTATTCGTCAGGAACTTGGCTTTGTGCCGCGGTATAATCTGAAAGAAGGGTTGGAAGAAACGATTCACTATAGCAAAAAGCATAAATTATTGTGACAAAAATCATATATTATTTTTTTTATTCCGATCGGATGTGATTTGATTGTATAAAACAAAAAAAAATCAGGATGCAAATTGTTTATACTTAGATTATTGTTATTTTTCTATGGAAAATGTTTAAAAAAAAAAGAAAAAAAATTTGTTGTTTAAAAAAATATACTTATCTTTGTGCGGAGATATTAGATGAAGAAAGATAATAAAGTATGGCATAAAGTTGCCATAAATCCTGTAAAAATCTAATTTTCTTGCTGAAAGCCGGTTGTGTGAGAGAGTTTTTCTGATTACACTGATAGGGCGATTGGTTATACGTCTAAATGGCGTGGTTAAATTTGGCTTCTATGCGGTAAACTTGAGTTTTACTTGGGGTGCTAGAGCATAATGCTAAACGTTATTCATTATTCATTACTGAAAGTCCCCGAACGTGAGTTCCGGGATTTTTTTTTGTTCGCCCGGCACGGGCGAGGGGCGAGGGGAGGTGCTCCGGTCAGGTAATAACCTGAGTTCGGGATAAGAACAAATGTTTTCCGGCTAAGAAAACCGCGGATGCCTTCTCCGCAGGAGATACATGGTCGACCATAAACGAGTTTATGGTCGACCATGCCTCAATCATGAGGATGTGTCCTGATAAAATTGGTTGACTTTTTTCTTCCGCTTTGTTGCATTTACGAATGGGACTTACCGCTTATTGTATATCCGTCAGGGTTGCCGCCGTCTGACGGGGAGCCGGTGCGTGATGTTCCCGTACTTGAAAAGGAGGACTGCCTCCGTCAGATTTCCAGAAGTAGTTATTTCAAGATCTTGATAGGTGGGCTTTATCATTGGATTATCTTTCGGATCTGTTCCTGTAGGCGATGTGATAGTCAATGTAGCGTTACCGGGTTGAATCGATCCAGATTCAACAACAACGGTATCCGTTCGTATATCCCAAGCTCCAAGCCTAACCTCCGCCGAAGGATGAATACACCGGAACTTTGTGACCGCCCGAGCCGGAAAAATATCATCTTCTATCCGTACCGTGTCAACGCTCGTTACTACCGCATATTGCCCGTTTGAGGTAATAGACAGTGCACTGTTGTCAACGTGGAGCGTATATTCAAGGTTACTTCCCGGAGAGT
>JAIRKN010000144.1 GCA_031260095.1 Tannerella sp.
GATACGGATTGGACGTTTTTGATTTTAGAGAGTGCGATACACATCTTTTGGATATCTTCTACATCGTGTACCATCATGTTTATTTTTCCTTCAAATACG
Organism: Tannerella sp.; assembly: GCA_031260095.1. GTDB lineage: Bacteria > Bacteroidota > Bacteroidia > Bacteroidales > Tannerellaceae > Tannerella. The sequence goes on from JAIRKN010000144.1 coordinate 100, forward strand.
CCGTCTTTTGTTTCTATTAACAGGCGGATGATGTTCACATGGAAGCCCGAAATGGTACGGGTAATGCCGTTGAGTACGCCTACTTCGTCAATCCCGGTAATTTGCAGAGTTGCTTCAAAAGAACTGTTGGTATGACTGCTCCATACGGTGGATAATATCCGGTCGCCGAAATTACTTTTAAGGCGTATGCCGATAGGGCATGAGCGTTTATGTACGATCACACTGTTGTCGTCGTTGATAAAACCGAACACATCATCTCCCGGAATGGGTTTGCAACAACTTGCCACTACGTAATTGCGTCCGAAAGCTTCTTCTCTTAATTCATACGGCTTTGTTTTGTCGAACGCCTGTATATTGCCGGGGAGCGTACCGTTGGGCGGCGTTATGGCCGCCGGTCTTTTTTTGCCTACGCCGAACGCTTTTTTTACGTACTTCAGGAGAAGATTCCCGTCTTTCTCTTTCAGGACTTTGCGGATATTATCCGGAATGATTACGTCGCCTTTTTCGACTGCATAATAGAAGTCTTCGCGCCGGGAGAATCCGAAATAGGTTGCTAACTTGTCCAGATAAGATTGCGACGGTTCGAGGGCGGCTTTTCCGAAGGCTTCGTCTACTTTCCGTTTCCCGGCTCCGGCGGCTTCTTTTCGTTCGCGCCGGAGGACGGCTTCAACTTTTGTCCGGGCTTTGGCTGTTGTCACAAAATTGAGCCATTCGACTGTCGGGCGCTGGGATCTGGAAGTCAGCACCTCAACCTGATCTCCGCTTTCGAGCTTGTGGCTCAAGGGTACCAGGTGGTGGTTCACCTTAGCCCCGATGCAAGCGTCGCCGATGTCGGTATGCAGGTCATAGGCAAAGTCGAGTGCGGTTGCACCCTTTGGTAATGTTTTCAATTCTCCTTTAGGGGTAAAGACAAAGATTTCGGCCGAAAAAAGATTCATTTTTATAGTATCCAGGAAATCGAGCGTGTTGGGATTCGGATTTTCAAGGATTTCGGTAATCGTTTGCAGCCATTTATCGAGTTCGGTATCTTCTTCTACATTACTTTCCTTATATTTCCAGTGCGCCGCAAACCCTTTTTCATCAATTTCATCCATTCGTTTGCTGCGGATCTGTATCTCGATCCATTGGCCGTCGGGGCCCATGACCGTCAGGTGGAGGGCCTGGTAGCCGTTGGCTTTCGGCCGGCTTACCCAGTCGCGCAAGCGATCGGGACGTGTGCGATATATATCCGTTATGGCGGCATAAATATCCCAACACAGGTTTTTCTCGTCGACGTCGCCGGTCGGTTCGAAGATGATGCGTACGGCAAAGATGTCGTAAATATCATCGAAGGGAACACCTTTGGCGTTCATTTTGTTCCAGATAGAATAGGCGGATTTGACCCGTGTTTTCATCTCGTAGGTCAAGTCCAGCTCTTGTAAACGAAGTCGCACGGGACGGGCAAAATGATCGAACAGACGCTGTCTTGATTCTTCCGAATCTTTCAGTTTATCGTTGATAGCGCGAAATTCTTCGGGATGTTCGTATTTAAAACTCAAGTCTTCGAGTTCCGTTTTGATAGCAAACAGACCTAAACGGTGTGCCAGGGGCGCATAGATAAACATGGTCTCGCCGGCGATTTTAAACTGCTTATCGGTGCGCATGGCTCCGAGAGTACGCATGTTATGGAGGCGGTCTGCCATTTTAACCAGGATCACACGTATGTCGCTGCTCATGGTAAGGAGCAGTTTCCTGAAATTTTCCGCCTGTTTCGAATCCTTTTCATTAAATATACCCCCGGATATTTTTGTCAACCCGTCCACCAGTTGGGCGATTTTGTTATTGAACATGTTCGCGATATCCTCCACTTCATACTCCGTATCTTCGACGACGTCGTGCAGCAGGGCGGCACAAATGGAGGTAGAGCCGAGGCCCATTTCGCTGCACACAATCCGGGCTACGGCCAGGGGGTGCATGATGTACGGATCACCGTCGCGGCGTTTTACCCCGGCATGGGCTTGCCTGGCGAAGTTGAACGCTTTGAGTATGCGTTCAACTTTCCGGCGATGATTAGAATGAAGATATTCGTACATAAGGGCTTCAAACTCCCCCTGCACCATTAATTCATCTTTCATCAGCCGGATCTGTTCCTGTCTTCCCGTATTTTTTCTGCTCATAAGCCCCCTCCCGGATCTCTTCTCATCCCTGTGGAATCTTTAACCTCTGACCGATACGCAGGCTGGTACCGGTTAATCCGTTTGCGTCCTGAATCTTTTTCACGGACGTTCCGGGATATTTTCTTGCGATAGCATAAAGGGAATCGCCGGGTTTCACCTGATAAGATATATAGTCCTGTTTTTTCACCGTTGCGGCAGTAGCCTGTTCTTTGGCGGCGGTCTGCACGGCGGCCGGGGCTTTACCTGCGGCGACAAAGGCAAGTCCGCCGTTATCAATGTATACGTGAAGTTTACGGCCTTTCGGGACGCGCGAACTTTTCAAATTGTTCCATCGCCTCAGGTTTTGCGCCGTCACTCCGTACAGGTTGGCGATCGTATAGACATTTTCGCCGGTTTGCACCGTATGTGTGATTTTCTCCCGGCGGTTCTCCGGCTCGTCTGTGTTCACAGGCGTACAGTTGGCCAGCAGTTCGTCCATGCGGTGAGAAAACAGGCTGTCTTCGTTTTCGATGAAAGCAAAAGTTCTGTCTACCGGCAGGCGCAATACCGAAGGGCGTATATTGCCGGGTATGATTTCCCGTTTATATTGCGGGTTATAAAAGCGTATCGCTTCCTTATCCATTCGGAGCATATCCGCAATTTGGTCGAAATGAAGCGCCCGTTCGACCATGATCGTGTCGGTAGCTACGGAGAAGTTAGCCCGTATGGGGCAGATGTTATGTTCGCAGTGATAGGTCATAATATAAGCGGCCGCGATGAACAGAGGAACGTATGAACGTGTTTCGCGCGGAAGATACGGGAATATTTTCCAGAAATCCGTATTTCCTCCGGAGCGCCGTATGGCTTTATTTACGTTCCCGGGGCCGCAGTTATAGGCGGCCAGCACCAGGTGCCAATCGCCATAGAGCTTATACATCTCTTCAAAATACCGGCAGGCGGCTCCGGTTGCTTTTTCCGGGTCGAGGCGTTCGTCGATCAGGCTATTTATCTCCAGTCCGTAGATTTTGCCCGTAGGCAGCATGAACTGCCACAAGCCACTGGCTCCTACGCGCGACTGTGCGACCGGGTTCAGCGCACTTTCCACCACGGCCAGGTATTTCAGTTCGAGCGGTAATCCGTTAGCATCCAGTTTCTGCTCGATCATCGGGAAATAAAAGTCGGCCATCCCCATCATATAACGTACCACATTACGAAGCCGTCCTGAGTACAGGTCGATACATTTGCGTACGGTTTCATTATACGTCATAGGGATGACGCAAGGCATTTTTCTCATCCTCACCTTATACAAAGAATCCGGGAAATACGGATCCCGCTCTTCGTCTTCACAGAAATCTTCCGGTTTAGAGAAGTGTTTCACATGCCATCCTTCGAGAAGTTTGTGCATATCCGCGTCGAGGCTTTCGGGTAAAAAACCGATGAGGGAATCAAAAGGCTGTTGAGTGCCGGATAAGGTATCATCGTTTACGTATTCTTCGGCATTCTCCTGCGCTGTCAGAGAGATAAGCGGGGCAAGAATGAATAAGATAAGAAGTAAATACCGTTTTCTTTCCATAATATATGGTTTTAAAAAGTCATACAAATATTCAGTCCGAAGCTCCGGGAGTTCGCCAATGTCGACGGATAGAACTCCGGCTCCACCCGGAAGGACAGATCAGGAGAAATATCAAAGTCAAACATCTGCGCGTCTACATAAGCGTCGGCTATACATATAAAATAAAATGCCACACTGAGTATGATACTTAAGTCCCGGTACCGGCGATAATAATCCCGGCCTTTTTGCAACCGGGAATGAAAGTTAGTATCCGTCAAGACGGATGAAGGACTCCGGTTGGTGAAATCCTGCCAACTCGTACTCCAGGTATCCGGGCCATACCTGTCGGGATCTTCCATGTAATGATTATAATCGTTCCTTATATCAAAATAAGCTCTTCTGTAATCCTGGTACACCTTATTATTCCAGGTGATAGCATACATAAAACCGGCCAGACCTCCGTACACGATCGGTAATTTCCAGTATTGGCGGTTGTATGCCTGTCCGAATCCCGGAAAGATAGCGGCGATAAGATAAGCGGTTTTGGGGTTAGGCTTGAAACCCGCCGTATCTTTTATCGCTCTAAGCGCCCCATTTTCCTGAGGCGGAACGATCCGGGCCGAATCCTGAGGCGGAACGATTGAATCGGTACGGTTATGTATAGCGATACGATCGCTTAAGGACAGGATGGTGTCCGGTGAAAACTCTTCCCGGATAGTGGAATCGTTATCCGTTGGGAGCAATACGGACATATTGTTCGGCGGCAAAATCGTATCATTCGGCGACAGGGTATTTATTATTCCGGGAATCGTATCCTGTGCACAAATTACAGGCGCAATACCACCTACCGGGAGAAGACATGCAATCCATATAATAAGGCGGATATATTGTATTGATTTACCCTTACCCATATCTACTTCATCCGGTCCAACAAACTCATGATAAACGCCAGCTTTTCGTCCGAATCAAAAGGAATAGTTATTTTACCCTTACCGTCGTCATTGTAGCTTAACTGTACTTTCGTATCGAAGAATGTAGAGAGGTGCTGTTTCAGGATTTTAAACTCTTCCGGCAACTTTTTCCCGTGGGTCTTATCCGCCTTCCGGTCGACATAAGTTCCGGTCAGGTGTACGTGCCGTGCTATTTCTTCCACGTTGCGAACCGACAATCCGTCTTTCAGAATCCGGTCGTTCAGGGCTAATTGAATTTCGGGATCATTGATCGACAGGAGTGCCCGGGCGTGTCCCATGTCGATCGTTTTATTTTTGAGGCACACCTGTATCTCGGCGGGCAGTTTGAGCAGGCGCAGGTAATTGGATATTGTCGTACGTTTTTTGCCGACACGTTCACTCAGTTTCTCCTGTGTTTGTCCTGAGTTATCCAGCAGTTTCTGGTAAGCCAGTGCCGTTTCGATTGCGCTCAGGTCTTCGCGCTGTATATTTTCGAGCAGCGCCATTTCCATGATATTCTCATCGGCGGCGGTTTTGATATAGGCCGGGATTCGTTCAAGCCCTGCTATTTTTGCAGCGCGGTAACGGCGTTCGCCGCAAATGATCATATACTTTTCCTCGCCGGTTTCCTGTAGCGTGATCGGCTGTATCACCCCAAAGTTACGGATAGATACAGCGAGTTCTTCGAGTGATTCTTCTTCAAAAACGGTGCGCGGCTGATTCGGGTTCGACTGTATCCGGCTCAATTCGATCTCATTCAGGGACGATGATCCGCTCGTATTCAGTCCGTCACTTGTGAGGAGCGCTTCCAGTCCGCGTCCTATCGGTTTTCTTTTCGTTGCCATATACTATAACTTCCTTAATTTCTGTTTGCGTCTTTTTCGATTAATTCTTTTGCCAGTTGCATGTGATTGATCGCTCCATTGGAGTCTACTTCATACAGCAGGGCCGGTCTACCCGAGCCGGCGGCCTCGACTAATTTGATATTACGATGAATCACCGTCGTAAACACCAGATCCTGAAACAGCCGTTTAATTTCTTCATAATACTGATTTGCCACACGCAGGCGCGAATCGTACATCGTAATCAAAAACCCTTCTATCTCAAGGTACGGATTCAGTTTCGACTTGATAATCTTAATTGTATTCAGCAGTTTACTGATCCCTTCGAGGGCAAAATACTCACATTGAAAAGGTATGATGACGGAATCCGAAGCCGTGAGCGCATTAACCGTTATCAGTCCCAACGACGGCGAGCAATCGATCAGTATATAATCATATTTCTCTTTTAAAGGCAGGAGCAGATTGCGCAACACATGCTCGCGTCTGTCCAGATTCAGCATCTCTATTTCAGCACCGACCAGGTCTATGTGCGACGGGAATATGTCCAGGTTATTCATTTCCGAATGTACGATAGCGGCGTCCGGCTCCAGGCCGTTTATCAGGCTTTCGTAAATAGAATGTTTGAGGGATTTTACATCTATGCCGAAGCCGGACGAAGCATTTGCCTGCGGGTCGGCGTCAACGATCAGTACAGTTTTCTCAAGTGCAGCAAGCGAAGCTGCCAGATTAATAGTGGTAGTCGTCTTACCGACTCCTCCTTTTTGATTTGCCAAAGCGATAATTTTACCCATTTATTTCATTTAATTAGTGATTAATGGCTCTCATT
>JAIRKN010000190.1 GCA_031260095.1 Tannerella sp.
CCTTCGCTTATCTTTAAAAAAGACAGGAAACATATTGATAAGTTCAAGACCTTCCTGTATAATACGAATCCCCGGAAGTTACATAAATTTGGTGAAAGCGTCGAACTGATCCACCGGCGGATAAAGGCAAATAAACCGGATGTTGTTGTTAATTTCCATGAGATATTGCCGGGTTTCATGTATTTACGCTTCCGTGTTCATATTCCTTTTGTCAATATCGGACATCAGTATCTGCTGAAACATCCCGATTACCGCTTTGGAAAAGATGATTCTCAGAATATGATGTTGCTGAGATTTCATACATTACTGAGCGGAATCGGTGCGTCCAGGTTATTGGCTTTGTCCTTTTATGAGATGAAAAACTGCCCGCGTGAAAAAATTGTGGTGATGCCTCCGTTGTTGCGGCAGGAGGTGTTGGAACTGAATCCTTCCGAAGAGGATTATATCCTTGGCTATATGTTGAATCAGGGATATGCGGCAGAGGTGCGTAAATGGCATGAAGAACATCCTGACGTTAAACTGCATTTCTTCTGGGATAAGAAAGACGCACCGGAGGAATGGGTGGTGGATGATACGTTGACGCTGCACCGGATCAATGACGAACAATTTCTACGTTATATGGAGAATTGCCGGGGCTATATCACGACTGCCGGCTTTGAGTCTGTCTGTGAAGCGTTATTCATGAATAAACCTGTGATGCTGATACCCGCGCACATGGAACAGGAAATCAATGCAAAAGATGCGGCGTCTATCAACGGAGGAATTATCGGCGAAAATTTTGATTTGAGCCGATTGCTGGAATATATGCGGAATAAGCGTGATTTCGATCATGCTAGATTCAAAGAATGGGTTTTATCGGCGGAGGAACGGTTTATCCGGGAATTGACGAATGTCTGAATCACACGTTCCTTGAGGTGGTTGAACACGCACACACAGTTTATTCATAGATAAGTCTGAAAAGTTTTTCAGGACATAAAATGTCATTTGCCACTTCCAGTATTTGTTCGGATGTAATGTTTTCTATTTTGCGGAATACCTCCGGAAGCGTTTCATAACTATTGTGGTGGAGGAACGATTTGCCAAGCCCTAAAAACACACTTTCCTTGTTGTCGCTTGCCACACCGAGTTGCCCGATCGCCTGTTTTTTTGCGGCGGCTAATTGTATCGCCGTTAATTTTTTAGTTCGTAAGCCGGCCATTTCTTTTTCCACCAGATTTATCGTGCGATCCCGGTTCTTCCGGTCCGTACCCAGATAGACGGAGAATACTCCGGTGTCGGTGTAGGTCGTAATGTTGGATTCCACATTATAGACCAATCCGTGTTTTTCTCTCAGGCTGACATTTAACCGGCTGTTCATCCCCGGCCCGCCAAGAATATTATTTAACAGGAAAAGCGGATATTTTTTTTCACTGTACATATTGTAAGTTCTTCCTCCTGTTATGATGTGCGACAAATGGGTCTTTTTTTTCGATTGTATCTGTTGCGGTTTGATTCCGCAAGGTTTATTTCTGTTCGTCTGATGCTTTTGTGAAGGTATGGCGGAGAGATATTTTTCCGTGATTTTTTGTATGTATTTGAAATCTGTTCTCGACATGGAAAAAAATACCATATTCCCGGCCGTATAAAAACGTTCTATAAACGAACGCCCCGAAGAAGAGTCGAATGAAGCCAAGGAATGTTTATCCCCTAATATATGATGACCTAACGGATGACCGTCGAAGAGTAAGTTTTCAAAATCATCAAAGATAAGTTCCGACGGAGAGTCCTCATACGAGAGGATCTCATCAAGGATAATATCCCGTTCTTTGTTTAGTTCGTTTTCCGGGAATTGCGGGTTAATGATCAGGTCTGAAATTAATTCTGCCGCCCGCTCAAAATCTTTTTCCATAAATACGGAATAGATAAACGTTTCTTCCTTTGATGTGTAAGCATTCAGGTCGCCTCCGACGTTTTCCATACGATTCAGGATATGCCATGCTTTCCGTTTGATCGTACCTTTAAAAAGCGTATGTTCTACGAAATGCGCCAATCCGTATTCATCCGTATTTTCATCGCGCGCTCCGGCGTTTATTGCGCATCCGCAATAGGCGACAGGCGAGTCTGTCCGAAGGTGGATGATACGCAGGCCATTTGTCAATATATGGTAGGTGAACGTTTTCATAGAGCAGAATCTTTATCCCGGGTATAAATTCAAACAAGTATTATTAAGAAGTTAAAAAAATCCGGGGCAGGGAATTTTCCCTGCCTCGGACAAGCAATCATTATTAAAATAAAAAAGGAGGTCTTTTTTAATCTAATACTTTGACCCGGATATTCCTGTACCATACATCGTCGCCATGATCCTGGAATCCGATGTATCCTTCATGCGCCGGGCCACCTAAGTTAAGCAGCCAGTAGTAAGCCAGCGGCCACTTTTCCTTACTGAATTTGCAATTATCCAGCAATTCTTTCCATTGCGGCGTCCACAAGTGATATTCGACAACTGTTTTTCCGTTTTGTTCATGGAAAACAGATCCTTTGAAAACCGTAATTTTAGCCGTATTCCATTCTCCGAACGGACGGGCATTTTGCGGATTGGCCGGAATCATATCATATAAGGAAGCCGATTTACGATTCCCGTTCTCCCCTTGTGTAGCATCCGGATGATTGTCGTTATCCAGAATCTGGTATTCAGGGGATGAAATGTAAATAGGCTCGCCTTTGATTTCCTGTGCCAGGACAAAAACACCCGAATTGGAGCCTTTGGCTACTTTCCAGTCAAACGACAATTCGAAGTTCTTAAATTTGTGTGCGAAAATAAGATCTCCGCCGTCGTTGATTTGCGCTTCGCCGCCTCCCGAACCATTGAATTTGATTGCGTTTTCCGCTTCGTCAATTATCCAGCGGCCCGGAACTGCATCTTTGTTGTAACCACGCCATCCGTACAGGCTTTTCCCGCAGAAAATGGTAATAACATTATTTGCGTCTTTAGGAAAAGCGTTCAAATCGACTTGCGTTTTTTCGAGGATAGTATATGCCGGAACGCCATTCACGGAATCTTCTGCGACAAAAGTTTCCGTTGTCGCTACCGTATAAGGCGTTGATTCGTCGGGACAAGTGTTTTTCTTTGCTCCGCCGTCACACGACACCATAGCAAATGTGCCGAAAAAAGAAGCCGTCATCAGTAAAAAAAAATTTTTTGTTTTCATCGCGATATTGAATATTTCATAAATTATTATATCATTTTCCAAACTACGGCATAGCAGGCAGTTTCCAGCCGTCACGATATTTGTGATTGATAAGTTCTGCGGCAAATTCCTGTGCGTTAACCGCATCTGTCCAGTCTTTATTAAACGAAGGATGTCCGTCTTTGATTGTAAATCCGTCTTTGATTACTGTTTTAATAGTTTCGGAAGCGCCGATATTGGTAAATTTCATATTTTCGCCGTCCCAATCCAGCGTTTTGTTAAGCGATTGCAGGCGAACAGCCAATACTCCCATAACCACCATTTCGTTGAACGGGCCTGCTTCGGAAAAGTCGGAAGCCGTTTTCACGCGGTTCGCAGGACTTTCTTTACATGCGCGTACCCAGTCCATTTCGTGGCTGGTAGTGATACGGCGGGCCACCTTTGGCGCATTGGGCGTACGTCCTGACAACAGCCAGGGTTCTTTCCCGTAACATCCGCAAATCAATGTGTCTTTTGTTCCGTGGAAAATACATATTCCACCATCCAACAACAATTGTTTTCCCTGTGGGAAATTTTCCGGACGGTCGGGCAATAATCCACCGTCGTACCAGTGTACTTCAACTTCCGGCATAGCTACTTTTGGCATGTTATCACGTACCGGGAATGTCAATTTAACATGTTGAGCCTGAGGTGCGCAGTCATTGAGTAATAAAGAGGAAGAGCCTTGTACCTTCGTCGGATATCCGAGTTTCAGCGCTTTAAACACCGGGTGCATGATATGGCAGGCCATATCGCCCAATGCGCCTGTACCATACGGCCACCAACCGCGCCAGTTCCAGGGATGATAAATGGCATTAAACGGTCTCACTGCTGCCGGACCTGTAAATAAATCCCAGTTTAATGTAGAAGGCACTTTATCCACTTTTTCCGGAGTGTTCAATCCTTGCGGCCATATCGGTCGGTCGGTCGCACATTCCACTTTTTTAATTTCACCGATCTCGCCGTTCCAGATCCATTCGCAAACAAGGTTTACGCCTTCACCGGATGAGCCTTGGTTACCCATTTGAGTGGCCACTTTGTGTTTAGCTGCCAGTTTCGTAAGCAAACGGGATTCGTATACCGAGTGTGTTAACGGTTTCTGAACATACACATGTTTGCCCAATGTCATACCGTCGGCTGCAACGATTGCATGAGTATGGTCTGCCGTAGCAACGATCACTGCATCAATATCTTTTCCCATTTCGTCATACATCTTACGGAAATCCCAGTATTTTTTTGCGTTTTTCAAACGTTCGAATACGTGTTTAGAGTATCTCCAGTCCACGTCGCAAAGCGCGACGATGTTTTCCGTACCTTCTACCGCTGTCAGGTTACCATTACCCATCCCTCCGATCCCGACACCGGCTATATTTAACTTGTCGGACGGAGCCGTGTATCCATGGCTTTTACCTAAAATAGAACTTGGAGCAACGGTAAATGCCGCTGCTGCTGCTGCACTTCTCTGAATGAAGTTTCTTCTTGAAATGTTTGTCATTGTAATGATATTTTTAAATTAGTATTAAAAAGTTTTTTCTAAAACCACGCAAATATAAATAAAAAAAAGAAGAAACATTCATATAATAATTATTTTGTTCTCTTATAATGATTTTTAACAAAAATGAAGCCTCAATTAACTATGTATTCTTCTGTGTCGGCTCACCCGCGAATGAAAGTAAATACTTTTCCCCCCTTATATTATCACATAGGGGGAGGGCCACCTGGAGGGCCGTATCCTCTTCCGGGTCCGCGATCGGGTCCGCGCATATCCGACATGCTTGCTCCGCCTTTGAATATGCTGAATTTATAGATAAAATGAACAATAAAATAACTATTTAATGTATTATATTCCGAATAGCTGGTTTTGCCGGATGATGCCGAGTAGGAAACATTGCTGCGTTGTTGCAGTATATCATAGATTTTCAGGCGCAGAGTGGCAGCATTTCCTTTGAGGAAGCTTTTGGCGAGGGATGCGTTCCACAACCATTCGTTCAGTTCAAACCCTTCCGAATACCCGGAGTTTGTCGAATAAGTAACATCACTTTCGATTTTGAAATTATAAGGCAGGTAGAGGGTAGTATTTGCTCCGCCGCCATATCGGTACGTACTAAGATCTGTTTGTCCTTCCAGTGAATTTTTAGAACGTCCGTGATTAATATTTCCGCTTAGTCCGAAGTCCGCGTAATCAGAGCGATAGTTAATAGTGAAGTTATCCTGAATATTAAAATTGTTGTTCGTATTTTTCTCTCCGTTAGTAAAACTGTTCGTATTCGCGTAGGAGGAAAAGAGCATGTTGTTTATTGAGAACTTCTTATTGCGCAGGGGGGTATTGAATATAGCGCGCACGTTGGCGTTATAGTTACCATTTGTATTCTGGTATGTCGTACGTCTTTTTTCAGTCACCGGGTCATTTTCCACCACTTCCACCACATCGTTAACGACGTAGCCGGCGTTTGCAAATATCATAAATGCCGCCTGTTTTTCGCGTACGAAATTCTGGAAACGAATACGCAGATTATTTGTATAGATCGGTTTAAGTTCAGGATTTCCGATCGTGACATTCTGCGGATTAGAAATATCTTCTACCGGCTGGAGTTGTATCATGGAAGGTTGGCTGGTTCTTCCTTCGTAGTCGATGCGAAGATTTCTTTCGCTGGTCGGGCGGTAATTAAACTGCACGGTAGGAGAGAAGTTCACCACATTGCGGCTCATGGAATAAATCGTTTCGTCGCCCACAAAAGTCTCTGTTTTTGAGTAAGAGGGATCAACATTAAACCCGATCGTGTAGTTATATTTTTCTCGCTGGGATTTGAAGGCAATACTTGCACGTTGCTCTGTGGATTCATTGCGCGAACTTTGGCTGTATGCAGAGTCAAGTTCATTATAGTCGCCATATTCATCCTGTTTAAAGGCGTTTTTCAGCGCTTTCCGCTTATTCGCGCCGTAACTGTACGATAACTGGATAAAGTTATTTCGTCCGATCGGTTCCACCCATGAGAGAAATCCCCGGTAGTTATAACTGGGATTTTTATAATCTATTTGTTGATCAATAATTTCATCCTGGTTTGCGGCTAGAAAATATTGGGTATAAGAATAATTATAACTGTCGCTTTTTGTATCCCCTTTGCCTCCGGACAGTGAAACGCTTAATACACGTCCTTTGCTATTCAGTTTACGACTGGCCTCTAGGCGCCCGGACACATTATATCCGTTTCCTTCGGAATGAGAATCGGAAGTGATAGCGCTGACCGAATCCAGGTCTTTATTTAATGTATAGGAATCGCCTGTTTCATCCTGATTGGTTTTGCTGTATGAAAAGTCCGGCCTGAAAATAATTTGTGTGAGAGTATCGGGTTGCCACGTCACACGGAGGTTGACGCCCATATTGTCATTTACGGTATTCGATTTGGAATTAACAAAATCATAAGAATTACCATTGGGTCGTATATTTTCCGTTTCGTTATAACTTTCTGCGTCATTATCGGAATGGGAATAGCGGACATTGCCTCCGATCGTAAATTTCGGGTTAAATTCCTTATTAAAATTAGTTCCGATATTTCCGGATTGGGTGATTCCGTTTCCGGCTCCCGGCCCTCCCATGCCGCGTCTGCCTCCGCCTCCCATGCCGCTGAACATAGACGAGGCAAAGTCGGAGAATCCCATATTATTAGTATTATTCAGGCCGCCTATGATCGAAAACTGGTCATTATTTATAAACCGGTTTATCATCAGATTCCCTTCATATCGTTCTTTATTCCCATACCCCACCATAGAGTTTCCGAACCATCCCTGTTTCATACCTGGCCGGACCGTCAGGTTGATGACCGCCTCTTCATCCCCGTCATCAAAACCGGTCATCATCGCCATATCGCTTCGCCTGTCGTATGCCTGTACTTTTTCTACCATTTGGGCGGGAAGGTTTTTGGCGGCCACTTTCGGGTCGTCGGAAAAAAATTCTTTGCCGTCGACCAGGACTTTTTTGATCTCTTTGCCGTTTACCGTTACCTTGCCGTCGCTCCCGACCTCGACGCCGGGCATTTTCTTCAGCAGATCTTCCAGCATAGAGCCTTCCGCCACTTTATAAGAATCGGCATTATATTCGACCGTATCTTCCCTGACGGT
>JAIRKN010000234.1 GCA_031260095.1 Tannerella sp.
TTGAAATATATGGGCCGGAATCATCCGGTAAAACGACGCTGGCCATTCATGCAATCGCTGAAGCGCAAAAGGCCGGCGGTATTGCTGCGTTTATTGATGCGGAACATGCGTTCGACCGTTTTTATGCTGCCAAACTGGGCGTGGATGTGGATAATCTGTGGATTTCACAGCCGGATAACGGAGAACAGGCGCTGGAAATAACCGAGCAACTGATCCGTTCGTCTGCCGTAGATATTGTTGTGATAGACTCTGTTGCGGCATTGACTCCGAAAGCGGAGATCGAAGGAGATATGGGCGACAGTAAAATGGGCTTGCAGGCTCGTCTAATGTCGCAGGCATTGCGTAAGCTGACGGCGGCCATCAGTAAGACTAAAACAACCTGTATCTTTATTAATCAGCTAAGGGATAAAATCGGTGTGATGTTTGGTAACCCCGAAACCACAACCGGCGGTAATGCATTGAAGTTTTATGCATCGGTACGTCTTGATATTCGCCGCATCGGTGCGCTCAAGGAGGGCGACGAAGTGATCGGGAATCAGGTGCGTGTGAAGATCATAAAAAATAAAGTAGCGCCTCCGTTCCGTAAAGCGGAATTTGACGTCATGTTCGGCGAAGGTATTTCCCATTCGGGCGAGATAATAGATCTCGGCGTAGATCATAACATCGTGAAAAAAAGCGGCTCCTGGTTCAGCTATAATGATACAAAACTGGGACAGGGACGCGACGCGGCGAAAAAATGTGTAGAGGACAATCCGGAACTTGCGGAAGAACTTGAAGGATTGATTTTTCAAGCATTGAAAAAATAAAAGGCATACCGGGTGCGTTTCTTGTAAAAGAAACTGTTTCGATGACGTCAAAAAACTTATATCGGGAATTATGCACAAAAGAAGACAGTATTCCTGTTTTTTCACGTGACTGGTGGCTGGACGCTACATGTGGCAAAGACTGGAAAGTGTTGATTGTGGAAAAAAATGGCAAGATATATGCTGCCATGCCGTTATATATACCTTGTGGCAAGGTGATTTCAATGCCGAATTATACCCAGACAATGGGGATCTGGTTTTCTGCCGGAGTGGATGATGCAAGATATTCATCCGTATTGGAACGTCGTCAGGCCGTATGCAAAAATTTTATTGAGCGACTCAGACCGTACCGGTCGTTTCTGCAAAACTTCAGTTACAACTTTACAGACTGGTTGCCGTTTTATTGGGCAGGATATACACAGACGACACGTTATTCTTATATACTCCACGATATTTATGATTTTGATAAAATCATGTCGGGTATGAGTCATCAGACGCGACGTAATATAAAAAAGGCCGAAAGACAGTCCATAATAGTATGTCGTGGCATTGAGACGGATGATTTCCTGAAAGTACAGTCGCTTACATTCAGCCGGCAGCATAAACGAAACACCCAGAGCCCGGTTATACTTCGACGGCTTATTAATATGGCGCGCGAACGTGGACAAGGCGATCTATTCGGCGGGGTGGATAAAGACGGAAACCTTCACGCCGCCGCATTTATTGTCTGGCAGAACAGTTCCGCCTATTATATTGCCGGCGGCGGAGATCCGGTATTTCGTAACTCGGGAGCGCACAGCCTTGTCATGTGGGAAGCTATAAAATATGTTTCCCGGTATACCGGGAGATTTGATTTTGAGGGATCAATGCTTCCGGGAGTAGAGCGTTTTTTCCGTGAATTTGGAGCCATACAGACGCCCTATTTTATGATAACCCATGGAAAACTAAGTCTATTGGACAGGGTCAGGATAAAATTGAGAACGAAATGAGGGAAATAATACAATACATACTCCGGTTTATGGTGGGTGAACATCTGCCGGACGAAGTGAGCCGGTTGATCGGATATACATCCGACCAATCTTCCTTTTCGGATTATAAAGTTGTGATTATTCCATCCGGTTTTTTTGACGAACCGGTATACGGAACCGCTGAAACAAAACCTGTCATACCTCTTCAAACAATTGAAGGAGTACCTTTTTTATTCGGAACTCCCGTTCTGGAGCGTATCGGGGATACGATTGTCGTTCATGCGGATCTTGTTGCGAGTGCGTATTTTTTATTAAGCCGCTATGAAGAGGTTTTGCGTCGTGATCTACGCGATGAGCACGGACGTTTTCCCGGTCGCGAATCATTGCCGCGGCGTGCCGGGTTTATAGACCGTCCGGTTGTGGACGAATACGGGAAGCTAATCCGTGGCTGGCTTAATCGTAATGGAGTTCGTATGCAGGAATTTGTTCCGTTTATACGGAAAGTAAACCTTACCCATGATGTGGACGTTCCCTTTTGCGGACGAACATGGCTCAGTGTCGCCCGTAAAATCCTGTCGGGACGGAATCCGGTGACGGCCGTTCGCGAAAAATATGCTCCTTTGGCGCGTAATCCTTATTACACGTTTCCGTGGATGTTCAGGGAAAACAAGAAATTAGAACGTACTATCGGAAAGGATCGTTGTCAGTCGTTGCTCTTTTTCAAGGCAGGCGGCCGGACAAAACACGACCGGCCGTATTATGACCTGTATGGGAAAGATATCCGGGCATTGTATGCTTTGTGCAAACAATATGAGGCGACGATCGGCCTTCATTGCAGTTATCAGGGAGGAAAAAAGCCGAATCTCCTTTTATCCGAAAAAAACCGCCTCGCAGAAGCCTTCGGATTGGAAATAAAAGATAACCGGCATCATTATCTGGCTTCGCGTGAGCCTGAGGATATGGAATATCTTGAAATGGCAGGAATTACCGACGATTATACAATGGGTTATGCGGATGTGGCGGGATTTCGTCTGGGCACATCGTTGCCTGTCCGGTATATAAATCCCGTCACACGCCGGTTATCATCACTTATACTGCATCCTCTTGTTATTATGGACTGCACGCTGAACGAAGTCAGATACATGAATCTGACAAGCGACAGGGCGGAGGAATACTGTATGAGATTAATCAATCACGTCCGGCATGTAAACGGTGAACTGACATTATTATGGCATAATACATCGGTCATTGAAAGGATCGGATATTTGCATGATTTATATAAGAAATTGATAAACAAACTGGGAGAATAAAAACAGAGATAAATGAAAATAGTAACTATTATAGGTGCAAGACCACAATTTATAAAATCGGCTATGGTGAGCCGGGCGATAAAGGAATTTAACACGATTGACAAAGCGCATCCGATCCGGGAATACATTCTTCATACGGGACAGCATTATGATAAGAATATGAATGATGTTTTTCTGGACGAACTGGATATAAAAAAACCGACCTGGCAGTTACATTGCGGAGGGCTGATCAGCAGGGCCAGGATGTTGGCGGAGATGCTGACCGGTATTGAAAAAGCGTTACTGGAATGTCAGCCTGATTATGTGCTGGTGTATGGTGATACCAATACAACACTGGCAGGCGCTATGGCGGCATCTCAGCTACATATTCCGGTCTTGCATGTAGAAGCGGGATTACGCAGTTTCAACAAGCAGATGCCTGAAGAAATAAATCGTATCCTCACGGATCATATTGCGTCAGCGCTATTTTGTCCTACATATAAAGCCATAGAGAATCTGGCGAAAGAGAATCTGACAAACGGTATATTTTATACGGGAGATGTAATGTATGACGCGGCGATAGCTTTTGGACAGATGGCGGAAGAGAAGTCGGAGATTTTATCCGTTCTTGGTCTGTCGTCGAAAAAATTTCGTTTATGTACGGTTCACCGTGCGGAAAACACAAATAACCCGGAGCGTCTGACACAGATCATTCTGGCATTAGTAGAAATCGCCACCCCGGATTGTCCGGTTATATTTCCGCTTCATCCGCGCACCAAAATATATCTCCATAATTATAACCTGAATGCGACAATCGCTTCCAACGAGGCGCTCAGAATGATTGATCCGGTGAATTACCTGGATATGATAATGCTGGAAAAAAACGCGGAAACGATATTTACAGATTCGGGCGGCGTACAAAAAGAAGCCTATTTTCACCGAACGCCTTGCATCACCTTGCGTAAAGAAACGGAATGGATTGAAACCATTGAAGCCGGCTGGAACCAGCTTGCCGGATACAATACGGAGAAAATAATCGAATGTCTGGGTAATAATCCGCAAAGAACCGAGATCAAAGAATATGGCGACGGACGAGCGTCGGAGAAAATAATAAATGCGATCACCCGTTGCAATGAAAGTAATTTCATCTGATGAGCCTTACGGGGGGGCTGTTCAGCGGCATTTGTAAATAAGATTTGCAGTGGATAAAAAATCTGTTCTTATAGTATGTGATATATTCCCGCCTGCCTTTGGCCCGCGGATGGGATACTTATGTAAATACCTCCGGCTGAACGGATGGAATCCTGTTGTCATAGCGGAATATATTGATGAAGATATGTTTTCTTTTCTGGGGAAAGATGTGGACGTAACCTATATCCGTTATCACAAAAGAAGGGGCCTTGCCGGGAAGATCGAATGGTTGATTGTTTTCATGCGTGATCTCCTGTTTGGCTATAAAGACAAGCGGATGTACCGGGAAGCGTTGAAGATTGCAGAAAAGCATTGTTTTGATCTGATACTGTGTAGTGCTTTCCGTACGTTTCCGTTGCCTGCGGCATCACGTTTGGCGCGGAAGACGGGACTGCCGCTCATTATTGATTTGAGAGACGTGATCGAACAATATACGGGAAGCGAATTTATAGAACACCATCTGCCGGATCTGTTCGGTGTCGAACGTATTATATCATCGCAGTTCGGCAGATTCAACCTGAAGATACGAAACCGCATCTTACCCGAAGCCGCTTGGGTGACGACCGTTTCCCCGTGGCATGTATCCACACTCAGGCAATACAATAAAAAAGTTCAATTGATTTATAATGGATATGATCCTGAGGTATTCTATCCTTTAGAGATACAGGCCGGTTGTTTTTTCATTACCTATACGGGGCGTTTGCACAGTACGGCGATGCGTAGTCCCGACCTGTTGTTGCAAGCTGTCGACCGGCTTGTGCAAAATAATCTCATTACGCCGGAACAGTTTCGTGTGCGCTGGTATGTGAACAAAAAGTCATGGCTGGAGATCGAGCGGGAGATACAAAAATATCCGAATACGGTTGCTTATATGGATTATATGGGGTATGTGCCCGCATCGGAAATACCCCGGATACTGAATGAAAGCTCCATATTGCTACTCCTGACCAACAGGGCGGACGCAAATGGGCCTAAAGGTATTATGACGACCAAGTTTTTTGAATTTCTGGCTGTCGGGAAACCCATATTATGTGTCCGTGGCGACGAAGGGTGTCTGGAAGAAATGATCAACCGCACACGTTCGGGCTTATCCGCTCATCATGCGGACGAAGCGTATGATTTCATAAAAACTCATTACCTGCGATGGAAGGAAAACAAACCATTCGTTGACCATTCCGACAAAGACGTCATCGGCAAATTCTCGCGTGAAGCGCAGGCCAAACAGTTTATACAACTCTTTGAACAGGTTGCCGGAGCTTCCCGGTAAAAAAAGAAACGAAACCATGCAATTATCCATAATAATCGTAAACTATAATGTCACCGGACTTTTAAGAGCGTGTCTCTTATCAGTCAGACAGTATGTGAATAACATTGCCTACGAGGTGATTGTTATAGATAATGATTCAGTTGACATTACCTGGAGAGATCTGGCGGTTGAATTTCCTGAGGTAAAATTCATTGCAAATGAAAAAAATGAAGGTTTTGCGGCGGCGAATAATAAAGCGATAAAGGAAGCGAGGGGCGAATACATTCTTCTTCTGAACCCGGATACGGAATTTGAAAATGATTTTCTCCGTCAGTTAATACTCTT
>JAIRKN010000241.1 GCA_031260095.1 Tannerella sp.
AAATGATTACGATTCCGGGTCCTGTCTCCGGACGTCGTCCACGCCTTCCACATCATAAATAGAGGAGATCGCCTCCTGAAGTTCGCCGGCCGAGTGAATGGAGAAATCTATTGTACAATCGACGATTTCATCTACCGTTTTCGTCGACAGTTCGTTAATGGAGAGCTTCAGCTTTTCAGTAATGCAATCAACCAGTTCACGAAGCAAATGGTAACGATCCACGGCTTTTATGTTGACACGTACAGGGTAAAGGATCTCCATATCTTTTTCAAAATTGACCTCCACAATGGAATCGCCGTCCTGTGAAACCAGCATAATCGCTTCGGAACAGTCGCGTTTATGGAGGATAATTTTTTTGTCGCCCGATTGAAACCCTGTCAGGTCGTCGCCCGGTAACGGATGACAATGCGGGCAACGTTCATACGGGATTTCCTTTATTTTCCGCAGTTGTGAGTTTAAACTGCGTTTCGCCTTGTAGGTCAGCACATGCTTCAACCAATCGGGCTTGGGAGAAATCTTTTCATTCACGCCAATTTCTACACAATCGCCCCGTCGCAGGACGGTTTTTATGGAGCAAAGCTTCCCATTGACGCGGGCATACTGGGCATGTTCGCCGATCGAACTGTGGATTTCATAAGCGAAATCCAATGCCGTCGCACGCTGGGGCAACATCACTCCATGCCCTTTCGGAGTAAATACCAGAATGTCGTCATTATAAAATTGAGATACGACACTTTGGATATAACCTCCTCTTTGGCTATAGTCGGCAATATCCTGCAATACGGACCGGAATTTGAAAATCCAGTTTTCAATATTACTGTCCGTACGATCAGCCGCACAACCCAACCGGGATTTACGGATCATCCGTTCCGAAGATATATGAATATCCTCCCACCGGCCCTGTTTATTTAATAATTTCACATGAAAACTCTGATAACCGTTTTCTTTCGGCGAATCAATGTAATTAAATATACTGTTCGGCTTCTCCTTTAGCACATCCGTCAGGAGAGAATAAATCCGAAGGCACTGGTTCTTTTCCGAGAGGAGATCGTTATCCGGAAAAGTCAGCCAGATGACACGTTTACTCTCCTGGTGTCTGAAATCCATTCCGGTCTTTTTCATATTGAACCACAAACTATAAGGCGTCCTGTATTTCACATCCAGCCGGACAGGAATATTCTTATCAGACAACAAATTCCTGATTTTATTTGTAAATGACTCCAGTTGTTTTTGGTTTTCCGTTTCTTCCTTTTTCAAAAATTCTTCCAATGCCGCATATTCCTGCGGACATCTGTAGTGGAAACTTAGATTCTGCAATTCCGTCTTGATGTCATAAAGCCCAAGCCGGTTTGCCAGGGGTGCGTAAAAATAATCCGTCTCGCCGGCAATCTTCATCTGTTTACTGGCGCGCAGACTGCTCAATGTGCGCATATTGTGAAGACGGTCGGCCAACTTGATCAGTATGGCCCGTATATCATACTGTACCGAATCAAGCATCTGTTTAAAGTTATCCAACTGCTTGGACATCTTGTAATGCTCTTTCTTTTCCTTCGTCACAACACGCACCAAAAATGCCACATCATCGTCGAAGCGTTTCCGTATGTCTTCGACCGTATAAGACGTATTTTCCACTACATCATGCAGAAATGCCGCCATAATCGAATTTGCGCCTAATTGCAGTTCTTCGCCGATAATGCGGGCCACTGCAATGGGATGGATGATATAAGGCTCGCCGGAATGACGTTTCTCCGGTTTATGCGCTTTACGGGCAAACCGGTAAGCCGCCTTCACCCGTTTCATATCCTCCGGCGTCATCCTGTGAGCTATCGCCTTAAAAAACGCCGCCACCTGTTCCTTGATAATTCTGTCAAAATCTTCCATTATAGTAAATATTATTTTGTGGTCAATAACTGCCTGTACACAGTGTATTTATAGAATAAAAATTCGCAGTGATTCCGAAAAACGGGGCTACGAAGTTAAACATTTTTTTTATAAATATATGCAAATCTGCATACAAAATTAAGATCCTGTTCTTGATGAAAAAACCCTACAAATGGGTCATTTTCAAATCAGACATAAAAATTACATAACAAAAGCCCTCGGAGGGATACTTTTCATCGCCGCCCGGCGGGGAATATAGTCTTGCCGCATCTCTAATACTCCGGACCTGTAAAACCACTCTGACGGGAAAAACTTTTTTTCGCACGCGCTTGGAAATCGCAGAATTTTCATATAGTTTTGTCTGCTGAACCGGCACTTTTAAAATATTCAAAAATCGTATGAAACTTACACTTCTTTTATTCTCTATCTTATGCTTGTTATTGCCGGCATGTCGGCCGGAAAAAAAAGAAGCATTAATCCTTTGGTATAACGAACCTGCGACAAACTGGAACGATGCGCTTCCTGTCGGCAACGGACATTCCGGTGCTATGATCTTCGGCGGCACGGACAGGGAATTATTGCAACTAAATGAGAACACGCTTTACAGCGGCGAGCCGTCTGTCATTTTCAAAGATGTAAAAGTAACACCCGAATCGTTGGGACACGTTGTCTCCCTGCTCAAAAAGGGAGAACACGGGAAGGCGGATGAGGTGGCGGCAAAACATTGGCTCGGCCGTTTACATCAGTATTATCAACCGTTTGGCAACCTCCACATTGAAAATAATAAAAATGGAGAAATCTCAGAATACCGAAGGGAACTAAATATTTCCGAAGCCATTGTCAGGACAACGTTCCATCAGGAGGGCGCTACCTATACACGCGAAGTTTTTGCCTCTCATCCGGATAATGTGATTATCATCCGGCTGGCAAGCGATCAACCTTCCGGTATCGACGTGACCCTTTATTTTGACAGCCCTCATCCGACGGCGTTACAAAGTTCGGATAACCATCGCCTCATATACAAAGGAAAAGCCCCCGGTTATGCGGAACGTCGCACATTTGAACAGATAGAAGC
>JAIRKN010000244.1 GCA_031260095.1 Tannerella sp.
AAGCTCCTTGATGAATGTGGGTTGCGCCCCGACGTGATCGCAGGCACAAGCGCCGGGGCGCTGATAGGTACATTGTATGCGGACGGATACCGGCCCGATGAAATTATGGCATTGTTTACCGGACATGAGTTCTCCGAATTTGCATCCGTGCAGATACCCAAGATGGGCTTGTTCGACAGCAGCAAATTTCATAGATATATCCGGAAAGTAATCCGTGCAAAAAAAATGGAAGAACTACGGATCCCCGTTATTGTGATGACTACGGATCTCGACAAAGGAAAAGCACACGCTTTCACAAAAGGCGAAATACCGGATATAATAACCGCCTCTTGCAGTGTGCCTATCATGTTTAATCCGGTCAATATAAACGGGACACATTTTGTGGACGGAGGTCTCTTCCATAATTTCCCGGTTTCTATTATACGAAACGAATGTGAGGCTGTGATCGGTTCAAACGTAAGCCCTGTCGTGCCTGAAAAATATAACAAAACCCTTGTCGGAATCGCAGAAAGATCCTACCATTACCTGTTCCGGGCCAATACGGAAAAGGATCGTGAAATCTGCGATATATTAATAGAAACGGAGGAGTTTGGAAAGTATAAAATGTTCGATCTGAAAAATGTAGAACTAATTGTGGATATCGGATACCGGGCCGCTATCCGTGCGTTTGATGAATTTCTGAACAACCGTCCCATCGCAAACCTGATTAAAAGTTATTCTTCAAAAACTACGAAATGAAAACAAATAAACATATCATCTACCAGACGATCCCCCGATTATTCGGCAACTATAACGATCATCTTATAAGAAAAGGCAGTATAGAAGAAAACGGATGCGGCAAGTTCAACTCCTATACGGAAAAAGCATTGGAAGGGATACGGGAACTGGGCGTTACACACGTCTGGTACACCGGCATAATCGCCCATTCGACCTGCACGGATTATACGGCATACGGCATACCGAAGGATCATCATGCGATCGTAAAAGGGAAAGCCGGCTCTCCCTACGCCATTAAAGATTATTATGATGTGGACCCCGATCTGGCAGAAAATATTCCCGGCCGGATGAAAGAATTTGAAGCGCTCGTCGAACGTACCCATGCAGCCGGTATGAAAGTAATCATTGATTTTGTGCCGAACCATGTGGCAAGGAGTTATCATTCTCAAATGAAGCCCGCGTATGTTGACGATCTGGGGCAACACGACCATACGGAACATGCCTTTTCGGCCGCCAATAACTTCTATTACATAACGGGACAACGGTTAGAACTGCATTTCGGCGCCCAGGAAGAAGATTTCGAATACAGCGAATTTCCTGCAAAAGCTACCGGAAATGATTGTTTCAGCGCTACGCCCGGCAAAAATGACTGGTATGAAACCATTAAACTGAATTATGGAGTCGACTATCCGAACGGAAAAACCAAACACTTCTCTCCCGTGCCCGATACATGGAACAAAATGCTGGATATCCTCTTATTCTGGACCGAAAAAGACATTGACGGCTTCCGGTGCGATATGGCGGAAATGGTTCCCGTTGAGTTCTGGAGTTGGGCGATCCCCCAGGTAAAGGGTCGTAAGAATATAATTTTTATAGCTGAAATATATACTCCGGCACGGTATAAAGACTATATAAACACCGGACATTTTGACTATCTGTATGACAAAGTCGGCATGTATGACACATTACGTGAGATCATCCGTCACAGAGCGCCGGCAACCGACATCTCAGCCCGTTGGCAAGCCATTGAAGAAATAAAAGAGCACATGTTGTTTTTTCTTGAGAATCATGATGAACAACGTATCGCTTCTGATTTTTTTGCCGGCAGTGCGCAGGCAGGCATCCCCGGACTGGCTTTTATGGCCATGCTCGACGTGAATCCGGTCATGATTTATAACGGACAGGAACTGGGAGAAAAAGGCATGGATCAGGAAGGATTCAGCAAAACCGACGGAAGAACTTCTATTTTTGATTACTGGAGTATGCAAAGCATACGCGCCTGGGCGAATAACGGCCTGTTCGACGGCAAACAACTAAATGATGAACAACGCAATCTAAGAGCCTCCTACAAAAAGATCCTGAATATGGTCAAAAACGAAAAAGCGCTCTCCCTCGGTCATTTCTACGGATTAGCCTACTGCAATAAGGATAATCCCCATTTCCCCGCCGAACAAATGATGGCCTATCTCCGCAAATACGAAAATGAATTGATCCTCGTCGTCATTAACTTTGATGATAAAGCCTATAATTTTCGTATCCATCTGCCGAAAAATGCGTTCGATGTACTAAACATCCCGGACAATACCGTATCAAAAGCAACAGAGCTTCTTTCCGGCCAGGAAACGATCTGCGCCCTTACCTACGCCTGCGCCTACCAGGACGCTATCCCCGCTTACTCCGTTAAATTGTTAAAATTCGACTATTCCCTGTTTCCGAATCTGTGATTTTAACACACACAACACCCTATATTCATGATTATTAACCAAATAATTTGGTAGCCGGTTAAATTGTCTCTACTTTTGAAGTCAATTATTCAAAAATGAAAATATCTGTTTTATATCATACGCTTTGCCTGATTGCAGGTATCCCGGTCGTTTTCCGTCCGGCGCACATCCGTGTGCCGAATAGCGGCGA
>JAIRKN010000048.1 GCA_031260095.1 Tannerella sp.
ATGATCTCCTGCAGTGAAACAACTTGCGGCTTCAGTGCAAGATCCATATTTTCATCTTCCGGCAAGGTTAGTTCCATACTTTCATATCCGATATGTGAAAAGCGCACTTTTTGTTGCCGGAGGGAATCCGGCAGGGTCAGTTGAAAAATGCCATCCTGATTACTGACGGTTCCGATGGTCGTATTTAAAATCCCGACAGATACGTAATGGATCGGCTTTCCGGTATCATTGTCGGACAGGGAGCCTTTTATTGTAGAAAAAGGATTGCGTACCGGACGATCCGGTGGCGGTTCATCAGATGATCGCAACAGGATGTGTTCGCCCAGTAAATCTATTCTGATGCGGGCGTTTCCGGTAATGAGGTAAATTGCATTGCGAAGCGTATATTCGCCTGTGGGAACTTTTATTTTTTTATTATTGTCGATGACCTGGCTGTCGTAGACGAATAAATAACCGGACTGACGGGACAGATCTTTCAGTAATTCATAGATCGTTCCTTTATTATCTGTAATTTTTACGATCCGCTCGAATATATCTTTTTCATCCGCTTGTGTGCTCATTGTGATGAACAAACAAAACAGACAGACAATGGAAGATATAATTGTCGTTCGGCTCATAAAGATGATTATCATTCTGTCATATAAAACTGAAAAACAGTGGCAAGTTACAGAAAAAATTGTAGCTTATCAAAAAAGAAAGTGAAAACATTACGGAAGGAAAAAATCTGTCGTTATAGTTGTAATATCAAAAAATGTCCGTATCTTGCGTACGATTTTATAACGACTTATATAAAATAAGTGGTATTGTTAAGCCGGTATAGTTTTTGAACAAAAATAAAGACGTAAATAACTAGTGATTAATGCTTTATTTCAAGTGCTCCTATACTAACTTAACAATACCAAATTGAAATTTAATATAAACAATGATGAGAAATTTAGCAGACATTGGATTGATTGGTTTGGCCGTAATGGGCGAAAATCTTGTATTAAACATGGAAAGTAAAGGTTTTACAGTAGCCGTATTCAACCGTACGGTGGGGAAAGTAGACAAGTTTGTAAACGGCCGCGGAAAAGGTAGAAATTTTATCGGCGCTCATTCAATCGAAGAATTATGCAAATCACTCAAACGCCCTCGTAAAGTGATGATGCTTGTAAAAGCAGGTCAGGCGGTCGATGATTTTATTGAACAGATCATTCCATACCTTGAACCAGGAGACGTGATTATCGATGGTGGCAATACTCACTTTCCCGACACGATCCGCCGTACAAAATATGTAGAAAGCAAGGGATTGCTATATATCGGTACAGGCGTTTCCGGTGGTGAAGAAGGTGCATTGAACGGACCGTCTATGATGCCGGGTGGCTCTAAGGCCGCATGGGGATTAGTAAAGCCGATTTTTCAATCTATATGTGCCAAAGCGGATGGCCAGCCTTGTTGCGACTGGGTGGGTGAAAACGGAGCCGGCCACTTTGTGAAAATGGTGCATAATGGCATCGAATATGGAGATATGCAGTTGATCTGCGAAGTATATCAGATCATGAAAGACCTGTTGGGTATGTCGGCACAGGAAATGCACGAAGTATTCAAAGAATGGAATGAAGGGGAACTGGATAGTTATCTGGTCGAGATTACACGTGATATCCTGGCTTATAAGAATGAAGAAGGTGAAGTGGTTGTAGACAAAATTCTGGATACGGCAGGACAGAAAGGTACCGGTAAATGGACAGGCGTTACCGCGTTGGATCTGGGTATTCCGTTGACACTTATTGCCGAATCGGTATTTGCACGTTGCCTGTCTGCACAAAAGGACGAACGTGTTATTGCATCCGAAGAACTTTCCGGACCTGAACCTTCGTTCGCCGGAGATAAAACAGCATTTATCAACGACCTGAAAAATGCGCTTTATGCATCCAAGATCGTTTCTTATGCACAAGGCTATCTGTTGATGCGTGAAGCGGCAAAGGAATATAACTGGAACCTGAATTACGGAGGCATTGCCCTTATGTGGAGAGGTGGTTGCATCATCCGCTCGGTATTTCTGGGAGAAATCAAAAAAGCATTTGATAAAAATCCGGGACTGGCGAACCTGTTACTGGATCCTTTCTTTAAAGAAAAAGTGACAACAGCACAGGAAAGCTGGCGGAAAGTCGTAACAACAGCGATTGCAAACGGAATACCTGTCCCTTCCATGAGCGCAGGATTAACCTATTTCGACGGATACCGCACCGAACGTCTGCCGGCCAATCTGCTACAGGCACAGCGTGACTATTTCGGTGCACATACGTACGAACGCGTCGACCGTCCCCGCGGCGAATATTTCCACACCAATTGGACCGGAAAAGGCGGTGATACTGCGGCATCTACCTATGTAGTCTGATTCCTGAAATCTGAAACCGGCTCCCGATCATAGCGTCACTTTATCGGACGGAATGTTATTATTCCCGACACAGGGAAGAGATGAAAACGGAATGCCTTTTTCAAACATTACATACCGTAAAGATGGAGGAAATATATACAAAGCGTGCCTTGCCCCAACGCGGCGGAGGGTGAAGCAATCCGGCATCCGTTCTTGCGGTGGTGCTGCCGGGCTTCATCATTTTCAAGCCCGCCCGCACTCGTCCTTTGCGAACCCGCCCATACCCGTCATTGCAGACTGCGAGATACGAAGCAGGAAGCAATCCAGGCGCATGGAGGATCCTGAATTGCCGCGTCGCTGCGCTCCTCGCAATGACGCTGTGCATTACAAATATAATATTGACGAGGTATGGCTATACGAGAAAGGGAAAGTAAGAGGAATATTCTAAAAATAATACAGGGAGCCGAAACTCCCTGTATATCACACAACAGTATGGCAAAGCCACCTGCAAGCACCGATCCGTAGAACAGCTAAATATTTTCGTATCTGGTGATAAATATACAATCGGTTTTTCTAATTTGCAAATTTTTTACTGAAAAAGATTTCAATGATAAAGGAAATTATCGGTCTGTGTGGAATGTAGAAAATTTCATGTACATTTGTGTGCATTTCGATAAACAGAATAAACGTGGTTAACAGGGGCGAGTTTTTGAAAGCATCAAAGTTAAAGTATGATTCGTACAGTCCGGCGGATTGGGAAAAGGCGTATTTTGACGAATTTAGCGGCGGATTTAATGTCTATCATAAGAAACATAATTTTTCAAAGAAAGGTGGCGGCG
>JAIRKN010000086.1 GCA_031260095.1 Tannerella sp.
GCAGGTTTGATTACAACAGACCACGGGTGTATTGAAACGCCGGTATTCATGCCGGTGGGAACGCAAGGGGCTGTTAAAGCGGTTCATACAACGGAATTAATTGAGGATATAAAAGCGCAGATCATTCTTGGAAACACGTACCACCTGTATTTACGGCCCGGAACGGATATTCTGGAAAAAGCCGGCGGTCTGCATCGTTTCAGCGGTTGGAGCCGTCCGATCCTGACCGACAGCGGAGGATTCCAGGTGTTTTCGCTTGCGGAGAACAGAAAACTAAGTAACGAAGGCGTTGAGTTTCGTTCGCACATAGACGGAAGCAAGCACTTTTTTACACCCGAAAAGGTGGTGGAAATCCAGCGTACGATCGGCGCGGATATCATCATGGCGTTTGACGAATGTTGTCCGGGAGATGCGGATTATCAATATGCAAAAAAATCGCTGGATCTTACCGAATCATGGTTAGCGCGATGTGTCGGACACTTTGACCGCACGGAGGCTAAATACGGATATAGCCAGAGTTTGTTTCCGATCGTACAGGGATGCGTCTATCCGGAACTGCGCAAACAGGCGGCCGCGAACGTCGCCGCTATGGATTCGGACGGATATGCGATCGGGGGCCTTGCCGTCGGCGAGCCGACCGGGAAAATGTATGAAATGATAGAGATTGTAAACGAAATATTACCCGAAGACAAACCGCGTTACCTGATGGGAGTCGGCACTCCCGTCAACCTGCTGGAAGCGATCGGGCGGGGGGTTGATATGTTCGACTGTATCATGCCCACCCGTAACGGACGTAACGGACAACTGTTCACCGTCAACGGCACCATGAATATGCGAAACCGTAAATGGGCGGATGATTTCTCGCCTGTCGACGAACACGGCTACTCTCATGCCGGTACGATGTATAGCAAAGCCTATCTGCATCATTTGTTCAAAGCCGGCGAGATCCTGGCGCTTCGGATTGCTTCGGTGCATAATCTGGCGTTTTACCGGTGGTTAATGAAGGAAGCGCGCCGGCACATCGTGGCCGGAGATTTCCCGTCATGGAAAAGAAACATAGTGCCCGAACTGAATAAACGAGTATGAAGTCACGAAATATCCATCTGAAACGCATCGACAGGTATATCATCCGGCAGTTTCTCGGAACGTTTATATTTGCAATGACCGGCATTATTCTGATCGTCGTCGTCTTCGACGTCAATGAGAAGATCGACAAATTCATGGCGCCTGAAGTAACTTTAAAAGAAATTATTTTCGACTACTATGTCAATTTCATCCCTTACTTTTTAAGCATGTTCGCTTCGCTCTTCACGTTCATTGCCGTTATCTTTTTCACATCCCGCCTGACGGAGCGCTCGGAGATCATCGCCATGCTTTCGACCGGAATGAGTTTCGACCGGATGATGTTACCCTACGGGATCTCCGCCGGAATAATTGCGATCAGCATGTTTATCCTGAGCGCCTATATCATTCCTCCGGCCAACGAGAAACGCCTCCAGTTCGAATATACCTATATCAAAAAAAACAGGAAAGTGGAGTATGCCAGGAATGTGCAGTTGGAAGTCGAGCCTGGTATATTTGCCTATTTCGACCGCTATAACAATACTTCCCGGATGGGGTACAGCTTCTCCCTCGAACGGTTTGACGACAAAACGCTGACGTCGCGCCTGACGGCAAATTCCATTAAATACGACTCGCTGTATCACTGGACGATTATCGACTTTATCATACGCGACTTTGACGGACTCTACGAGCATATCACGTCCGGGACGCGCCGTGATACGATCCTGAGGTTTGTCCCGGCCGATTTCCTGATCTCGGAAGACGACTGCGAAACGATGACCAGCCCCGCACTGGCTACCTATATCGCACGCCAGAAAAAAAGAGGGATCGGTAACATCCAGACCTTCGAAATAGAATATCACAAACGCCTGGCCAATGTGTTTTCATTTTTTATCCTCACCGTTATCGGCGTATCCCTCTCGTCGTTTAAGAAAAAAGGCGGGATGGGGCTGAATATCGGGATCGGATTAGGATTAAGTTTCTCTTATATATTATTCATGACCGTCACGTCCTCCTTTGCCGTCAACGGGCTGGTAAGTCCGATGATCGCATCCTGGATTCCCAACATTATTTATACCTTTATTGCCATTTATTTGTATCGTAAAGCGCCAAGATGATTATGCGAACTTCAGCCCTCCAGTATTTGTATTTGCAAAAGCCCATTACTACGGTTATCCTTATTTGTGCGATAGCCCTGCTACCCTGGCTAAACAGTGATTTTTACACAAAAGGCGAGCCTCGCGAGGCTTCTGTCGCCGTGTCCATGATCAAGTCCGGCAACTGGATCCTGCCGGAAGTCTATGCCGGCGAATTTGCCTATAAGCCGCCTATGGCCCACTGGTTGATGGCGGCTTTCTCGCTGCCGCAGGGTTTCGTATCGGAACTTACGGCGCGCCTCCCGTCGGCTGTCGCGCAAATCCTGCTCATCGGTTTTGTCCTCGTCTTTTTCGGAAAGAGAATCCGTTTCCAGGAGGCGTTTATTGCAACCCTGCTGCTGTTGACCTGCTTTGAAATCCACCGGGCAGGGATGACTGCGCGAGTAGATATGCTCTTAACAACCTTCACCGTCTTGGGACTTATGCAGCTTTACCGGTGGGAAAATAAACTAGAACTGAAAGGATTGCCGTTGCGCCTGCCGTTACTGTTCAGTTGCGCGATCCTCGTCAAAGGTCCCGTGGGGATCATTCTGCCTTCGTTCGTCTTTTTTGTTTATTTACTTACATTACGGAAATATTCTTTTGCCAAAATACTCAAATCGCTTCTCTATATATGCGTTTCATCCCTGTTTCTACCGATGATCTGGTATGCCGAAGCCTACCGGCAGGGAGGCGAAGCGTTCCTGAACGTCCTGTTGGCCGAAAACTTCGGACGTTTCTTTCACCTCAGCGAAAGCGCCATCACATACGATCTGGGACATAAGGAGGGCTTTTTCTATAATTTCATCACTCTTCTCGCCGGATTCATCCCCTGGACCATCCTGCTGGTTTTTTCCCTCTTCGGAGCCAAATGGCGCCTGCCGCACAAATCTTTCCCGCAAATCCTGAAAGACGCGTGGCGCCGCTTCCAGTCTATGGAAAAGATGAAACGTTTCAGCCTCGTCGCGGCCGTCTGCATCCTGTTCTTCTATACCATCCCGTCCAGCAAAAGAAGCGTCTACCTGATGCCGGCCTACCCTTTCTTATCTATTCTGCTGGCGCAATATTTCATTTACATAACGGAAAACCGTTCAAAAGTGACCCGCGTTTTTGCTTTCGTCCTGACCGCCGTCGCCTCGGTCATTTTTCTGGCGGGCCTGTTCATCATGACCCGAACGGTCGACCTCTATGCCCTCGCCGGACAATATACGACAAACGCCTCTACGCTTCATGCCATAGAAAGCCTGACGAACGCCTTCTCCGTCAGCAGCATCACAAGTCCAATCATCATGGGACTATTATTGATCGCCATCATCACCGTCATCTACCAGACGACAAAACGAATCAATATAAAAATCCTGTATGCAACGATCCTCATGACCTTCTGTATAAACCTGTTCGTCGACGGCATCATCATGCGCAGCATAAAAAACAACACCTCCGCCCGCCCCTTCGCCGAACAGATCAGCCGGCAGTACGACCTGAAAAATAATATCTACGTAATGAACAATCTGCGTGAATACGGAAATCTTTACGGTATGAACTTCTACATGGGAAATACTTTCCGCGATTTCGAGAGGGAAAAACCCGCCGAAGGTTATTTTCTCATCATCGAAAAAGACCTGAAAAAACTAATGAAACAGTACGGTACGCAGTATCAATTCGAACAATTGGCCATCTCCGAACGACAGGGCGACATCCGCAGCCAATCCGTCCTACTACGCTTCAGCAAATAACTGTCTACGGGCGCAGGGCTGACGCATCTAATTTTTTAGGAGTTTACAAAGATATTGGTTGTCCCATCCGGCTTTTAATCGTTTACCTCTGACACCGACTTTGGTCGTTTTTTCGTTTTTAAGCAGATTCAAAGCGATGCGGTTGAG
>JAIRKN010000103.1 GCA_031260095.1 Tannerella sp.
GTGCCGATAGGTTATCCGACAAGTCCCGAAATTGTTTACGGATTCGGAATATCCACAGGATATAAAAACCTTGATTTTTCGTGTTTCTTTCAGGGACTTGCCCGCGAATCGTTCTGGATTGATCTTGCCGACAATCCCAGCGCCGGAATAATAGGTACGGCTCCTTTTATCGGTCAGCAACGCGCTCTGTTGAAAGTCTATGCCGACGACCATTGGTCGGAAGAGAACCGTAATCTGGATGCTATATATCCGCGTTTGTCCGAAACACATATTTCCAATAACGAACAGCGTTCGACCTGGTTTATGCAAAATGGGGCATTCCTGCGTCTTAAATCATTGGAACTTGGATATACGCTCCCGAAAAAAATCTTGCAAAAGGTGTATATCGAGGGGCTTCGGCTCTATTTAAGCGGAACAAATTTGCTTACATTCAGCAAATTTAAACTCTGGGATCCCGAAATGGCGGGGAATGGACTTGGTTATCCTATCCAAAGAGTATATAATATTGGTGTTCAATTATCATTTTAAAACAATATTTTTATGAAAACATTAAAAAAGTATTTCATTATATCGGCAATATGCCTGATATCTTGCGTTTCCTGCAATTATCTTGATGTCGTTCCTGATAATGTTGCTACAATTGATTATGCGTTTCGCAACCGTACGGCTTGCGAAAAATATCTGTTTACCTGTTACTCTTATCTTCCGGCTCATGGCGACATCAACGGCGACCCGGCAATGAGCGGCGGCGACGAAATATGGACGCACAGACAATTGAGGCAGATTTCGGGGGATACACGTCAGATAGCCATGGGACAACAGTCGACGACTGACCCGGCTTTGAATTTCTGGGAAGGAAGAAGAAGCGCCAAAAATCTCTGGCAGGGTATCAGAGACTGTAATATTTTCCTCGAAAATGTGGATAAGGTACATGATTTACAGGAATACGAAAAAGTCAGATGGATAGCAGAGGTCAAATTTCTCAAAGCATACTATCATTTTTATCTTTTCAGGATGTACGGACCTATTCCGATTGTGGATGAGAATAAGCCTATAAGTGCAAGTCCCGA
This sequence comes from Tannerella sp., assembly GCA_031260095.1. Classification (GTDB taxonomy): domain Bacteria; phylum Bacteroidota; class Bacteroidia; order Bacteroidales; family Tannerellaceae; genus Tannerella. Next base: position 1,071 of record JAIRKN010000103.1, read on the forward strand.
CGAAGTAAAGTTCTATCGCGAACCGGTTGACGCTGTGGTAAAATATATTGTCGACCTGCTTGAGGAAGCGGAAGAAACTCTTCCATTGGAGCGGGAAGTTATAGAAGGTACTGAAGCCGGAAGAATAAACAAACTTATAGCCAAGGCAACGCGGGCAAAAGTGTTGGTATATGCTGCAAGTAACCTGTTTAACGGCAATACCGATTATTCGGGTGTAGTTGACGGGCGCGGGGTGCAACTGTTTCCACAGGAATATGACCACGAAAAGTGGAAACTTGCTGCCGACGCCTGTCTGGAAGCAATAGAGATGTGTCATGCTCAAAATAAAAGGCTGTACGATCTTGTAGAACCGGCGCTAAATACGGCAAACGACACTTTCAAACTGCAAACCACTTATCGGCAGGCTATCTGCGACAGGTGGAACAGTGAACTTATCTGGGGAAGCGTTAATTACGATTGTAGCAGGCTTTCACGTAATGCCTCGGCAAGACTTATGGTTTTCAATCCCGGACGAGTCGCAGTTATTACCTCCGACTGGTCGCCTTCGATGAAATTAGTCGAACGATACTATTCCAATCATGGAGTTCCCATCGACGAAGACAAAGAATGGCTCGACAAAGGATGGTATGCAGACCGGCATAAAGTGCGCCCCGAGCCCTCGTCGGGCGCCGAAAAATATTTAGTCAAAGAAGGTCAAAAAACCGCATACCTGCATTATAACAGGGAGGTGCGTTTTTATGCCAGCATAGGATTCAACCGCGGCATTTATTTTGGTAGCGGATACATTAAATTTCCCGAAGATGTGAAACACTGTGAAACCCTTTACAACGAATACTCTGCAAAGAGAAGCCCCGAATATTATTCCGTAACAGGGTATTTTGCAAAGAAAATGCACAGTTACAAAAATTCCATGACATCTTCGACCGACATGGTTGAATATTATCCTTTCCCGATTATACGTCTGGCAGACCTGTATCTTTTGTATGCGGAAGCCTTGAATGAATACAGTGGACCAAGCGAGGATGTATTCAAATATATTGATGCCGTACGTGCGCGCGTTCAACTCGAAGGGGTCAGAGAATCGTGGGAAAAATATTCCACCAAACCTCAAAAGCCGAATAATAAAGAGACTTTGCGTGAAATCATTCATCAGGAGCGTACAATAGAACTTGCATTGGAAGGAGAACGTTTCTGGGATATCCGTCGTTGGAAAAAAATCAGCGAACTCAACGAACAGCCGAGGGGCTGGAATGTCAGCGGCGAAACGGAAGAAGACTTCTACAGGGTTATTATCGTAGCAGAGACGCCTGTTGAGTTTAGCATCAAGAATTATCTCTGGCCCATAAGGGAAAACGAACTGATAATAAATAGAAATCTCTTACAAAATTATGGCTGGTAAAATTTTAATTTTTAAATATTTGTTGATATGAAAAGAAATATATTTATGATATGGTTATCTGTCCTGTTTTTCGGCTGTACGGAAGAAAAACGTCCCGAAATAGTGATGGACAGCGTTCCTCCTGCTCCTGTTACAGATGTGCAGATAAAAAATATTCCGGGAGGAGCCGTTTTGAAATATCAGTTGCCCGACGACGAAGATTTACTTTATGTTAAGGCGCTGTATTCCCTGAAAGAGGAACGTCAGGCTGAGGTCAAAGCCTCTCTGTACTGCGATACGCTCGTAATCAAAGGCTTTGGAGATGAGCAGGAACGCGAAGTGCAGATTGTGGCTGTCGATCGCAGTAAGAACGAATCGGAACCGGTAAAAGTTACTATCAAACCCTTGGAACCTCCGGTGCTTGCTATCGGAAAAACCTTGAGTATGTCTTCAGATTTCGGTGGAGTAAGTCTCTTATGGGAAAATCCTACCCGTGCGGAAATATCCGTTGTTCTCGAAAAGAAAGATTCTATCGGAGATTACAGTCCGGTCGAAATATTTTACAGTTCCGTTATCGAAGGAAACGGAACCGCCCGTGGAATGGATACGATTACGAGCGATTTCCGTGCTTATGTGCAGGACAGATGGGAAAACCAGAGCGCTCCTTTAGACGCTGTTCTGACTCCCCTGTTTGAGAAAAAATTTGACAGAACGAAATTTCAAGCCTTGTATCTTGATGGAGACGAGCCGTATGCATGGGGATGGGTTTTACCTAATATGTTTGACGGAAATACGGGTTCGGGATTTCATACGGAGACAACCAATGGCACCTGGCCTCATTCATGTTCATTTGATATGGGTGTAAAAGGTAAAATCAGCCGCATCAAAACATGGCAACGCTCAGGCAGTTATCTATACGACCAGGGTAATGTGAGGCGTTTCGAAGTGTGGGGAACTAATGACGTCAACAATCTTAATGACTGGAACGCATGGACAAAATTGATGGACTGTGTGAGCATCAAACCGTCCGGATTACCTGTAGGAGAAGTCAGTGATGAAGACAGAGCACACACCGCCGATGGCGAGGAGTATATTTGTCCACTCAATGCGCCTGCAGTTCGATATTTGCGTTTGAATGTATTGGAATCTTGGTCATTAGCCAGATTTTTTTACATAATGGAAATTGAAGTTTATGGCAGTGAAGAAGAATAACATTTTAATACAAAAGAAATATGAAATTTTTATATAAAACATGTATTATTGCGGTTTGTATCGTTTTTTGTCTTGCATCCTGCGACACTATGAACGATATGCATATCGAATATTTGGAAAGAGGAGAAAAAATATA
>JAIRKN010000195.1 GCA_031260095.1 Tannerella sp.
TATTATCTTCCTGATTAACAAGGTAACTAAAAAGCTGATACAGGTTCATTGATTTAACCCGTTCCCTGTCAAAATGAGAACTCATCGTTTCCCGGTAAAACTTTGTATCTATTATTATTTTCTCCGATTCATTTTCGAGGGTTATATCGGTTTCCATCCTGGGAAGATATTCATTGTCTCCCGGACTGATGTTTCCAAATTTCCACCGTATTGTTTCCCTGCCAACCTTATGGTATTTTGTTTGTTCAATCCGGTAAAAGTTTCTGACAAATTCTTCAAAAAGCCGGCTCATCTTATAATCGTCCCGGATAAAATCAACAAATTCAAAAATACCCTGTTTTTCAGAGGGCAGGATGTTTTCGTAAATCAAGCGGCAGACCTGTATCAAAAAACCATAAAACGAATTATTCCGGTGCAGCCGTATACGCCTAAATACCGAAGCGTTTATTTCGATACTATCCACAGGGGGAAACATTCTCAGCAAGGCGGCTAAATCGGCACAGAGGCTCTTATCAAGAGCCTTGGTTCGTATTAGTTTATTGATAGTTGAAATCAAGATCTGATTGATTAAAATATTTTCTGAGAATTCATCATAGACGCATATGATTTTTTGTTTAAATATCAGATTCCGTTTTAGTGTCTGCGCCGCGTCGATCTTTCCTTTTATTCTCAAACATTCGTCTGTATGATCAAGGTAATATTTGTCTATTCCCCTTTTTAAAAGTATTTTTACCGCGTTAATCAGTATCTTTGCAAAGAGATCCGCCAACTCGGTTATACCGTCAACGGAAACATTAAGACGGTCTTTTTCATCCAGCTTGTTCCAGGCATAACAGAGGAGGAAATAAATGTTTTCGATAGGTATGGTCATTTCCTGTAAACCAATGCGGTGATCTCGCTTTTAACCATATCGGCGTTATCAAACCATATTTCTTCCAGCAGCGGCTTTATTTCAAATTCAACCAGTTCCTTCCACCATGTGTTTTCGTCCATATCCGGCGAATAGGTACAAAAAAAGCTGTGTCCGACGCAGAATCCGGGCCCCAGATTGATGTCCCTGGATATAGATTCATTCAACTTTATGACAGACGAACAAATATGATCGACCAGCCCGGCGGAAAGCCCCCTGGCGAAAAGATAATCGCGGAATTTTTGATCGTATATGGGTCTCAGGGTAACAAAGGCGAATCTTCTCCTCAGCGCGTAATCGACAATTGCCAGGGAACGATCCGCGGTATTCATGGTACCGATTATGTAGAGATTTTCGGGTACATAAAAACGATCTTCTTCATCTTCGGCATAGGTCAAGGTAAGGGCAAATGCGGGCTTTCTTTTGTCCGCCTCAACCAGCATCAGCAATTCGCCGAATATTTTGCTTAAATTCCCCCGGTTTATTTCGTCAATAATAAAGAAAAACGTCCTGTCGGGATGCTGCAAAGCCCTTTGGCAAAACGAATAAAAAATGCCGTCCTTAAGTTCGAAATTTCCGCTTAATGTTGGCCGCAGCCCCTGAACAAAATCTTCATAGCTGTAGGATTGGTGGAACTGTACCATTTCAATATTGGCGTCATTTGTTTTGCCCATAATTTCGTAGGCCAGTTTTCTGGCCATAAAAGTTTTGCCTACCCCCGGAGGACCCTGTAAAATAATATTCTTCTTTCTTTGCAGCAGCCGGACCATATCCATAAATTCCGTTTCTTTTATGAACGGCTTGTCCGGATCATCGGCAAATTTATATCCCTGAATATCGGTAGAGGAAAACACCTTTTCGGCATTGATGTTTTTATTGTCAATAATATCGCGAATTATTTCATACTCTTCTTCTTTAAGTTTGAATAAACTGCCTTGATTGTTTATAAAAACTTCCGCCTTTTGCAGATGGGGATTATTTTTTAATTCGTTCCAGTGAACAGGGATCTCCAGTTTTTCGCTTATTTCAAACTCAATTTCTTCTGTACCGTTGGGAGCGGTGTAAATGCCCCTGGTCGCTTCGAGAAACGCCTTTATTTGTTTTGTCGGGGTACTTTCATAGCCTATTATCAGATCTCCCGGCTTGATTTCCTCAAAATATTTATAAATCCTGCGTTTATTGCCCTTTTCATTGTGGGTCGTATAACTCTGCCGCCGGCCTTCTTCAAATTCGTTGATGCTCCATATTTTTGGATTGGCATTCAGCCACCAGAAATTGACAGCCTCCCGTTCTTCCGGATCTACCTCGCCGGAATCACCGTTTTCCGCTTCAACAGAATCCGGCCCGGCAGGAAGACTTGGCTGGAGTAAAGGATGTTCTTTTTCATATAAAAGATTGTTCTCATCAAAAACCCGCGCCAACTCAGGGTAAAGCCGGACATATTCATTTAGAATGAATTCATAAACCATAGTAGGGCTGAACGTATCAAGCCGGAAAAGATGTTTGTATCTGCCTGAAGATTTGGGATCATATTCAAATATTTTATTGGTTATCCATTTTACTTTTCTGCAGTGTTTGTATTTTTCAGCCTTGCCGTCAAAATAGTAATCCCCTTCGATTATCCCAATTCCCAGGCATATATTAGCGCCTTTGGAGGCAAATACCACATCGCCTATGTTCGCGTTCCTGAAAAGCCAGAGATTCCATGTTTTGTTGGACATATCATCGGCGGGAAGACCGCTTTTTATGTTTAATTCTTCCCGTGATAAAACATCCGTTATATCACTGGAAATAAAACCAACGGCGATTATACTTTCTCCATAATAGCGATCCCATTCCGAAGCCTGCTTTCCGGGAGCGAATTTAAAATAATTCCTGAGGCCCATGTTAAATTTTAGTACTTCTTCTTTTATCCCGGCAAAACAGGAAAGAAGCTCCTCATAGGATCCAACGTTCTTCACCGGGTTGGTTTTTTGAGGATTATCAACAGCCGATCCTGCCACGCATCCCGCATAGGGGTCTGCGCTGAGCCGAAGAAAAAACTGATACGCGTACTTATGGGATGCTTTTGTTGCCGGGTACAGGGCAAGCCAGCACGCATCGGCGCCGAAATTCGCCGTTCCGTAAAAATCGACCTTGTGAACCTCATAATCGGGCAATTGGAGTTTTTGCAGAAGATCGTTTCCTATCTGATCAAGATACCGGGAAACGGTACTTTTAACGCTGTCCCGGTAAAAAAAACAATGAAAGATACTCCATAATTTTTGCCAGTTGGAGAAAATATCACGCCTGGGAATATCATATTGACGGAATCGCTCCAAAAATAAGCCATTGAGATGGCTGAAGGCGCTGCTATCTTTATTACGAATCGCCTGCTTTAACTCTTCAACCATAGCCTTGGATGCTTTTTCACCCGCAAGCAGGCGCCGTGAGATTTCCGCACGCAAAAAATTTACCGGCTGGAATTCCTTTTCCGGGTCGCCGTATTCCCGGTAAATATTTTCGACCACGTTTTTCGGCAAAGTATTAACAGCGGAAAACAACGTATCCGCATCTTCCGCGTATCCATGATAAACTTTAGCAAGATCAACAATATACTGAAATTGTGGATTCATAGGGTTCTCCTCTTTTCCGATCAACTCCGGGACGTTGCTCATGAACACACCGTGTTACACCGTTTCCCGCCCATTTTTAGCATGACGGCCTCCTTGTGTGCGGGGTTGTTGTTATGATAGCGCGGCTTGGGGGAGGTTGTCTAGGGAATCTTTTATCGAAAGAGGGGGCCTATCAAGAAAAACGGACCTTTGGAAATTCCGGGAAGCAGCTAGCAGTTTGTAGCGCTTCGCGCATAAAATCCCGAAAAATCGCCGATTAGGCGATTTTTTACAGTGCAAACTGCAACGGAAACGAAGTTTCCGCAAGGAGCCCATTTATCGTGGTTTTCATGGTTTTTTTCAGAAAAAGCCATGAAAACCTACA
>JAIRKN010000215.1 GCA_031260095.1 Tannerella sp.
GATTTGCACCAATGATTGTTATCGAGAGAAAATTCATAAACTTATGTATTTTTTTAGTATTATGTATTAATGGCCGCAAACATACAACATCCTTTTTTCATAAAAAAATATTTCCGCAAAAAAAACAACCCCATTACGTTTTTTTAACATCCCCGCCCATCACGACAACCCCCCGCAATGACGAATAGTGAGAGCGCCGCCGCAAGAGCGGCGGCACAGTTTGTCTTCGCTCTTGCGAAAGTGCTCTTTGCTTTTGTTATGACGAGGGGGGCAGGGGAGGATCCCGGATTGCCGCGTCGCTACGCTCCCCGCAATGACGGGGAATTAATAACCCGGTATCGGAGATAAGAAATAGCCGTTTGCAGCTTACATATCAATAAGGTATGATTCATTTCTTATTTCGACACCTGTTGGCTCGTTTTCATTGCCGAAAACCCCATTCCCAGCGTTTTATTGATATGTAAATAAGTTATTACGGAAAATTTTCCGTAATAACTTGCTTTTTATTTTTTATTTGTCGTATCTTTGCGGCCTGATGCCAACGATTAATTCATTATAAATAACTAAAATTTAATTCTTATGTGGTTGATTCATTCTTCTATCGGGAGGAAACTGGTGATGAGTATTTCAGGGATTGTACTGCTGGTATTCTTACTGTTTCACTTATCCATGAATGTGGCGGCGGTCTTCTCGGCCGAAGCTTACAACACGATTTGTGCATTGTTAGGAGCAAACTGGTATGCTGTTGCTGCAACAGTCGTACTGGCGGGCATTATCACAATCCATTTCGTGTATGCTGCTATGATTACGTTACAAAACCGTAAAGCGCGCGGTCGCGACCGTTATGCGGTCAATGCCCGTCCTAAAGGAGTTAGCTGGGCGTCGCAGAACATGTTTGTGATCGGAATTGTAGTGATTGGTTTCCTGATCCTTCATTTCAGCCAGTTCTGGTACAAAATGATGTTTGCCGAACTGCTGGGCTGTCATGAGGTGACGCTCTGTGACGGTACGACGGTGCATCCGCAGGACGGCGCGGCTTTTATCAGCTATTATTTCAGTCATCTGTGGATCGTCCTCGCCTACCTGATCTGGTATGCAGCCTTGTGGTTTCACTTGACGCACGGCGTATGGAGCGCTATTCAGACCGTCGGCTGGAACAATCAGGTCTGGCTGAAACGCTGGAAAGTGATTGCCTACCTTGTGGCTACCCTTATTTTCCTTGGCTTCGCTTTCGTGACGCTATTCTTTTATGCAAAAAGCCTGTGCGGTGAAAGTTGCTGTTAATAACCTTTTAATTCATTAAAGTTATGTCTGAAATAAAATCAAAAATACCACAAGGCCCATTGGCCGAAAAGTGGACCCATTATAAAGATCATCAGAAATTGGTGAATCCTGCGAATAAGCGCCGCTTGGACGTTATTATTGTCGGAACAGGATTGGCGGGCGCATCTGCTGCCGCTTCTATGGCGGAAATGGGATTTAACGTACTGAACTTCTGCATCCAGGACTCTCCTCGCCGTGCACACTCTATTGCGGCGCAGGGAGGGATCAACGCAGCAAAAAACTATCAGAATGACGGCGATTCCGTGTACCGTTTGTTTTACGATACCATAAAAGGAGGCGACTACCGCGCCCGTGAAGCGAATGTTTACCGACTGGCAGAAGTCTCTAATTCTATCATCGACCAGTGTGTTGCACAGGGTGTACCTTTCGCCCGCGAATATGGCGGTTTACTGGATAACCGTTCGTTCGGCGGAGCACAGGTGTCGCGAACGTTCTATGCACGCGGTCAGACGGGACAGCAACTGCTGCTTGGCGCTTACTCCGCATTAAGCCGTCAGATCGGTCTGGGGAAAGTAAAAATGTATACCCGCCACGAAATGCTGGACGTCGTGATTGTCGAAGGACGCGCACGCGGTATTATTGCACGTAATCTGGTGACGGGCGAGATCGAACGTTTCGCCGCCCATGCCGTTGTGATTGCCACCGGAGGCTACGCGAATACTTTCTTTCTTTCCACAAACGCAATGGCTTCCAATGGCTCCGCCGCATGGCAATGCTACAAAAAGGGCGCTTACTTTGCGAATCCGTGTATGGCACAGATTCATCCGACCTGTATCCCCGTACATGGCGAGTTCCAGTCGAAACTGACCTTGATGTCCGAATCACTTCGTAACGACGGACGCATCTGGGTGCCGAAGAAAAAAGAAGATGCGGAAGCAATCCGTGCCGGAAAGCTCAAACCGACACAAGTCAACGAAGAAGACCGCGACTATTATCTGGAACGCCGCTATCCGGCATTCGGCAACCTCGTCCCCCGCGACGTCGCTTCACGTGCGGCCAAAGAACGCTGCGACGCAGGATTTGGCGTAGGCACAGGACAGGCGGTATACCTTGATTTTTCCGATGCGATTCATCGTCTTGGGAAAAATGTCGTCGAACAGCGCTACGGAAACCTCTTCCTGATGTACGAGAAGATTGTGGATGATAACCCCTATGAAACGCCGATGATGATCTTCCCGGCCCTCCACTATACAATGGGCGGTATATGGGTAGACTACGAACTGATGACCTCGATCAACGGTCTGTTTGCGATCGGCGAAGCCAATTTCTCCGATCACGGCGCAAACCGCCTCGGAGCCTCTGCCTTGATGCAAGGGTTGGCAGACGGATATTTCGTCCTCCCTTATACGATACAAAACTATCTGGCCGACCAGATACAGGTGCCACGTTTCAGTACCGACCGCCCCGAATTTGAAGAAGCGGAAAAGAATATTCGCGAACGCATCAACCAACTGATGAGTATAAAAGGTAACCGTTCGGTTGACAGTATTCATAAAGAACTCGGACATATTATGTGGGATCATATAGGTATGGCCCGCGACGCACAAGGGATTAAGGAAGCTATTGAAATGTTGAAAGCATTGAAAAAAGAGTTTTGGAGCAATGTCCGGATTCCGGGCAAAGCGGACGATTTGAATGTGGAATTGGAAAAGGCCCTGCGGCTGGCCGACTTTATCGAAATCGGTATGTTGATGGCCCACGATTCATTCGACCGCCGGGAATCCTGTGGAGGACACTTCCGTGTGGAATACCAGACGGAAGACGGAGAAGCGCTACGTGATGACGAACAGTTCTCGTATGTATCGTGCTGGAAATATGAAGGGGAAGACAAAGACCCGGTCATGCTTAAAGAGCCTCTTGACTATGAATTTGTTGTACGTCAACAGAGAAACTATAAAAATTAATAAGAGTCATGGATAAAAATATAGATATAACACTCAAAGTCTGGCGCCAGAAAGGACCGAAAGAAAAAGGCGCATTCGAATCCTATCCGCTAAAAGGAATCTCACAGGACAGTTCATTCCTTGAAATGATTGATGTACTCAACGAACAATTGATAAACGAAAGCAAAGAGCCGGTATTCTTCGATCACGATTGCCGCGAAGGCATCTGCGGTATGTGTTCGCTTTATATTAACGGACGACCGCACGGACCCGATTCGGCCGTAACCACCTGCCAACTCCACATGCGTAAGTTTAAAAACGGCGAGACTATCACGATCGAGCCTTGGCGCTCGGCCGGTTTCCCCGTCATACGCGACCTCACGGTAGACCGTCAGGCGTATGATAAAATCATGCAGGCCGGAGGATTCGTTTCTGTAAACACAGGCGGTGTACCTGACGCAAACGCTATTCCTGTCCCGAAAAAAGAGGCTGATTTGGCAATGGACGCAGCAGCCTGTATTGGTTGCGGAGCTTGTGCAGCAGCATGTAAAAACGGCTCTGCAATGCTTTTCGTCTCTGCTAAGGTAAGCCAACTGGCGCTTCTCCCACAAGGAAAGGTAGAAGCCGCACGCCGTGCCAAAGCGATGGTTGCGAAAATGGACGAACTCGGTTTCGGAAACTGTACGAACACACAAGCCTGCGAACTGGAATGTCCGAAAGAAATTTCGGTAACAAACATCGCCCGTCTGAACCGCGAATATCTGTCTGCGAAATTTAAAGACTAATAACCACTCTAAACTCATTCTGTTGAGTTGCCGGAGGAAGGTTTCTCGTCGTGAACGGCATAGAGAACGTAGGCTCTGGCCCGAAGCGAGGCTCGTCGCCTATGTGTCGCAGGAAAGCTGCCTTGATGAGGAATAGCTTGCCGTGCGAGCCGGTAGGCTCGTGATATTGTTGTTCAAGCGGGTGATCAGAAGACGGATGACCTCGGTCTCCGTCGGCTGCTGTGATTGCAAGAAAACTGACTTTTGATACACCTCCTTTCCTGCCGTTGCGGGGCGACCTGCATGCCGGCTTTTTTCTATCTGCGTTTGTTTTCCGGGATTTATACTAAGAACACATTCTTAATATAAAACAGGCAATTATTATCCCGGTTATCCAATAGCCTATCGTTTCAAAACAACCCGAAGGTTTTGAACTCCAAGAGATAGATATTCTTTCTTTTTTGTCAACAATATCATCAGAAGAAGAATATATATGTATACGATCACCGTTTTTAAAATCAATCTCTATTTTAACACCATTACCATTTCCGGAAAAGAATCGCCCGTTCGGTTTCCCGGCGCTATATTTTTCAAACCTTACAGATCCATCGGAATCAATAAAGATTCCATCTCCATCTTTTTTGTTATCTATCCAATATCCCGCATAGATGGAATCATCATTCCAGACGTAATAGCCAAAGCCGTGGCGTTCTTCATCTTTAATACTTCCAAAATAAAAACCATTTGAGTAATTTTTCCGTTTAAAAGTATCGAAGCTACTATTTTTGCACGGATCTAAATAATAAGCAAGATCTTCTTTCCTGTGTGCACAGCATCCACACATCGGCAACTCCATCCCTTGTTTCATCAGCCGCCTTATCTCAAGTATCTCTTTTTCGTATGTCATATTGGAATTGTACACATGTCAAATACGATCAAATATAACCCTCTTTAAAATTATATAAAAGGATGATGACTGTATCAAAGGCGTTTTTCTTCGAATCTTTGATCTCCATCGTCGTTTTCATTTCCACTTTGGCAACCCCGCGCAAATTAATGATAGATTGTAACTTCACTCGCAGCCGTATTTCACTGCCGACAAGAACGGGTTGGTTGAATCGTAGCTTTTCTATTTCGTAATTGATCAGTGACTTTACATTATTTACCCGTGCAATCTGTTCCCATAGATAAAGTAAAATGGATAACGTCAGATAACCATGTGCGATCGTGCTTTTGAAAGGACTGTTTATTTTTGCTTTTTCCACGTCGACATGAATCCACTGATGATCCAGTGTAGTGTCTGCAAACAGGTTTACCTGCTCCTGCGTGATCTTCAGATACCCGGATACGCCGATCTCTTTACCCATATATGCTTCAATTTCCTCGAAATTATTTATTGTTACCATTTTCTTTATTTTAGTTGAATCTTATCCCAACATAGTAATAACGTACAAAGTTAATATTAAATTTTTTAAATTAAACGTAAACATGGAAAAAAAATATTATCTTTGCAGGAAATTATTAAATATAAAGTCTATCATGGAAAAAAATCATTTTGAATTAGAAACTGAGAAGCTTAAAGACATTGCTTTGTCGCTTCAATCGAAGGTAGAAAAAGGCTTAAAGGAGGAGGATACGGAGATCCTTTGTATACCGACTTATATTGTTCCCAAAACGACCAAAATCAACGGAAAAGCATTGGTGCTAGACCTGGGCGGGACAAACTACCGGGTGGCAACGGTTCACCTGACAGACGGAAATGTAACCATACACCCCAAAAACGGCTGGAAAAAAGACCTGAGTATCATGCGAACTCCCGGCTTCACACGCGAAGATCTGCACCGGGAACAAGCCGATCCGATCATGGAAATAAAACGAGAAGAAGAAATGCCGATAGGGTATTGTTTTTCTTATAGCGCCGAATCGTTGACCAATGGCGATGTTAAGCTGCTGAACTGGACAAAGGGTGTTCATATTGAGGAAATGACAGGCCAACCTGTGGGCCGGCCCTTGCTGGAGTACCTCAACAAAATTACCACACCCGGATTTACGGATATCAAAGTAATAAATGATACCGTTGCCAGTCTGTTTGCCGGACTTGCAGACGGGGAATACGACGCTTATATCGGACTGATTGTAGGCACAGGCACCAACATGGCAACCTTCATCGACGCAGACCGGATTCCTAAAATCGACCCTTCGTTCAAAGGCAAAGGTCTGATCCCGGTGAACCTAGAGTCAGGAAATTTCCATCCGCCGCATCTTACGGATATCGACGAAAAAGTCGATGCACAAACCGATACGAAAGGCTCTCAACGGTTTGAAAAAGCGGTTTCCGGAATGTATCTGGGAGATATCCTCAGGACCGTATTTCCATCCGACAAATTTGAAGAAAAGTTTGATGCGCGGAAACTGACAAGTATCTTGAACTATCCCGATATCTATAAGGAAAAATACGTAAAGGTAGCCGGGTGGATATACGAACGTTCCGCCAAATTAACGGCCGCTTCACTGGCAGGACTTATCATGGTACTAGCTTCTCACAACCCGGCGATGAAAACAGTTAAATTAGTAGCCGAAGGCAGTTTGTTCTGGAGTGAATACAGGGAAGATTCCGATTATAAAGACCTGGTAATGGAAGAACTCCATCTTCTGTTGGAGGTATCAGGGCTTGAGTATGTCAAGATTGCAATCCGTCCGATAGAAAATGCAAATCTGACAGGTTCTGCCATCGCTGCATTATCATAGCTTTTTCAAGCAGATGTTCCGCACGCGGGCGTAGAGAAAAAGCGGGTCTGCCCGAAAAGAATCCTGCAAAATGATTGTTTTTTAGAAAGCAATACATATTATGCGGCAGGATGGATGTACTATTATTTGCAACATAATTTTAAACGACGTTCTGTATAAACAGTTAGCAAAAAGTATTCTAATGGTAGAAACAGCAAGATATTATGATCGGCTACGCCCCTTTGGGAGGGGCGTAATTTGCTTATTTATAGCACATCCCCTCCCCCTCAGGCTGTCCGAGAACTCGGGTTTTGAATTATTTTTTTATTCAACCCGAAGTATTCGGAAGGTTGTAAGAGTTGTATCGTGAAAATTTGGCATATGAATAATCTTTCATTTTATTGTCTCATTCGGACTCGTATTACCCCCCATGAGCAATTTTCATGGGAAATGTGCCTCTTTGTTCTCATCTGAGGGCTGCGTACGAGCGCAGGAACTCCTTTAAGGGAAGCGAAATAAATATCTTATAACAGTTTTTCAAAAAAAAGTATTATCTTTGCACAAAAAAAGATGAAACATACGCAAACTATAA
>JAIRKN010000253.1 GCA_031260095.1 Tannerella sp.
ACCTTTGTGGCAGGAGCTGTATTATTTCATGAAAAGAACTTAAAAAATAAAGCAATTGATTTGTTTTTGGTATTATTAGGAATGATATTCTTATATTTGGGGACAAAATAGTGCGCTTCGCGCAATTTAATAATGTACAATTAACAATAAACTAACGGTTTTCAGGTATGAAACGAATGCTATTTAGCTTGATGTTTGTTTGTTTTGCCGTGTCTTCTATGGCACAGCGTATGGATGAACTTTTTATAAAAATGCCTTCCGATATAATTATTCAATTGGAAGAAGCATGGAGGAAAGATCTTGTCGATTTATATAAATCAGGGAAAACGGCAACACTGGAAAATACAATGCAGGGACGATCCGGCTTGTTGGAATTGACGGACAATTATTTGTTGTTACAATCTTCGGAACGAAGTATGATGGAACTGAAACTTTTACCTCTTGTGAATCATACAAATATAATTTGTATGATAACGACTGTTTCTGCTCCTGTTGCCGATAGTCGTGTTTATTTTTATACGACAGACTGGAATCCGATATCTTCGGAAGGGTTGTATACGCCGGTAACCGCCGATTGGTACTGGAAAGAGGATGTTGATCACTCTTCGATCGCCTGTCTTGATGCAAAAGCTATGTTGGATATTTTTCTGGTGAAATACAGTCTGAGTGCGGAAAACTTTTCTCTGACTGCCGAATATACAACTCCAATGTATCTTGATGACGATTCCCGCGAGAAAGTAACTTTGCTGTTAAAGGATATACCCAAGAGATACGAGTGGAAGTCCGGACGTTTTGAATAAATAACTTCTAAGATAATCATTTTTAACAAGATGGTTTTTATTTATTTGCGTTTCAGGTATTACCTTTGTGAAATCGGAAATAGCCGTTAATCATGGACTATCGGTGGTTTCTTTGAATAATGGCGCGGATTATAAAATGTCAGTCAGGTAATTAAGTAGTGGCATAGTATTTGTTGTATATCCTGATGACTGGCAAAAAAAAAATGAAAACAGAAAGGGTTTCAGATATGATAAAAAATAATTATACGAAAAGACTTATCTCTGTAATAGAGTATAGTCGTGAAGAAGCATCAAGGCTTCAGAACAGCTATATCGGAACGGAGCATCTGATGCTTGGCATTATCCGTGAAGGAGAGGGCCGGGCGTGTCGGATTCTGCGTTCTATGAATATTGATATGTCGGAATTGAAGAGGATTATAGAAAATGAAGTGCGGAACGTAATGGAGCCTGCCACGAATACGTCACTAAATGATATTGTTATTAGTAAGCCGGCTGAACAGGTCTTGCGTTTATGTATGCTCGAATCGCGTCAATTGCGGAATGTTCAGACCGGCACGGAACATCTGCTACTGTCTATTCTTAAGGAAAAGATCGGTATTATTACGGATTTTCTGAATGGAAAAGGTGTCCATTATCAGATGATATATGACCGGATCGCAGAAGAAAGTATAATGGATGAATTGACTAAAGGCGGTTTGATGCAATCGGAAGAATATTATGAAGAGATTAGTGATGGTTATACCGATAATAGTGATGACGATGATGACGATGATTCATTCAGCGCCTCTTCAAGGAAAGGGTCTTCGGGTTCATCTGTGGGAGCAGGCGGTGCAGCCCAGTCGGCAAAATCCAATTCGGATACGCCGGTAATTGATAATTTTGGTAATGATCTGACACGTGCTGCTGCCGAAGGACGTTTGGATCCTATTGTAGGTCGTGAAAAGGAGATAGAGCGTCTGGCTCAGATATTGAGCCGGCGCAAGAAGAATAATCCGATACTGATTGGAGAGCCGGGGGTTGGAAAATCAGCCATTGTGGAAGGTCTGGCTTTGCGTATAGTACAACATAAGATTTCGCGCGTATTATTTGATAAACGTGTCGTAAATCTTGATATGGCAGCAATTGTAGCCGGCACTAAGTACAGGGGGCAATTCGAAGAGCGTATCAAAGCGATTCTGAATGAGATGTCTAAAAATCCGGATATCATCTTGTTTATTGATGAGATTCATACGATCGTAGGCGCGGGAGCCGCTTCCGGTTCTATGGATGCGGCCAATATACTGAAACCGGCCCTGGCGCGTGGTGAGATACAGTGTATCGGCGCTACGACGCTCGATGAATATCGTAAGAATATAGAAAAGGACGGGGCGTTGGAACGTCGTTTTCAGAAGGTGTTAGTCGATCCGACAACGGCGGAAGAAACGTTGCAGATATTACTCAATATAAAAGATCGTTATGAGGATCACCACAATACGCATTATACGGATAGTGCATTGGAGGCGTGCGTTAAGCTGACGGAACGCTATATAAGCGACCGTAATTTCCCGGATAAAGCGATTGATGCGTTGGATGAAGCCGGTTCGCGTATGCATATTTCCAATATTGTCGTGCCGACTTATATTGAAGAACTGGAAAAACAAATAGAAACGATAAAAGAAGAAAAACAGTCGGCCGTGCGTTCTCAGAATTTTGAATTAGCGGCAAGCTTCCGCGATAAAGAAAGACAACTGCTTTCGAATCTGGAAGTAGCAAAGGAAAAGTGGGAACGTGAAATGCAGGAACATCGTGAAACGGTGGATGAAGATAAGGTGGCGGAAGTCGTTGCTATGATGTCGGGAATTCCGGTGCAGCGTATAGCGAAGACGGAAAACGTGCGTTTGCTCGAAATGGAAGATGTGTTGAACCGGAAAGTGATCGGTCAGCATGATGCTGTACGCAAAATCGTAAAAGCAATACAGCGAAACCGTATCGGATTGAAGGATCCGAATAAACCGATCGGAACGTTTATGTTCCTTGGGCCGACGGGCGTTGGTAAGACTTATTTGACAAAAGTGCTGGCCGAATATCTGTTTGGATCGGCTGAATCCCTGATACGGATTGATATGAGCGAATATCTGGAAAAGTTTGCCGTATCACGCCTGATCGGTGCGCCTCCGGGATATGTGGGCTATGAAGAAGGCGGACAGTTGACGGAAAAAGTGCGCCGCCGCCCATATTCGATCGTATTGCTCGATGAGATGGAAAAAGCACATCCGGATGTATTTAATCTGTTGTTGCAGGTTCTGGATGAAGGGCATTTGACGGATAGTCTTGGACGTCAAGTGGATTTTAGAAATACGATTCTGATCATGACATCCAATATCGGAACAAGGCAATTGAAAGACTTTGGACGAGGTATCGGATTTCATCCGCAAGGGAATGAAAAGGCGGATAGGAATTTTGCTCATGGGGTTATACAAAAAGCATTGAACAAAGCTTTTGCACCTGAATTTATTAATCGTGTGGATGATATTGTGATCTTTGATCCGCTTGAAAAGGAGTCTATCAATAGTATTATTGAGATAGAGCTTAAGAAAGTCTTCGATCGTATCGGACAGGCAGGGTATCAGATTCAATTGAAGGATACAGCCAAGGAGTTTATCGCAACGAAAGGGTATGACGTCCAGTTTGGCGCCCGCCCGCTGAAACGCGCGATCCAGAAGTATGTAGAAGACGAATTGGCAGATATCATCATCCGGGAGGACGTAAAAGAAGGCGATACGGTACTACTCGATTATGATAAGGAGAATGATAAGATTATACACTTCGTATCTGTTTCGGAAAGCTAAAACGAATTTTTATAAACGACAAAATGTCAGACAGTCCATGTCTGGCATTTTTTTTGCTTTCGGGATGACGGAAAGAATTAATTTAATATTAAAATAGATATGGCAAAAAAAGAAACGAAACAGGGTAATATCGGGGTTACGAGTGAAAATATATTCCCGGTTATTAAGAAATTTTTATACAGTGATCACGATATTTTTCTTCGTGAACTTGTATCTAATGCGGTCGATGCGACGCAAAAATTAAAGACGCTGTCCTCTGTAGGGGAGTTTAAAGGAGAATTAGGCGATATGTCTGTCCGTATCCGTATCGATGGAAAGAAACTCATTGTATCGGACCGGGGTGTGGGTATGACCGCCGAAGAAATAGAGAACTATATCAATCAGATCGCTTTCTCCGGAGCGGAAGAATTTGTAAAGAAATACAAAAACGACGCCGCATCTATTATCGGACATTTCGGGTTGGGCTTTTATTCTTCATTCATGGTTGCCAAAAGAGTGGAAATTGTTACAAAATCATATCATGAGGATGCGATTGCCATGAAGTGGAGCTGTGAAGGTACGCCGGAATATGAAATGACGGAAACGACAAAAGATGACAGGGGAACGGATATTATCCTTTATATAGACGATGAGGATAAGCAATTCCTGGAAAAAGAAAAAATAACGGAGTTGCTTACCAAATATTGTCGCTTCCTCCCGATTCCGATTGTTTTCGGAAAGAAACAGGAATGGAAAGATGGGAAATATGTGGATACGGACGAAGATAACGTTATTAATAATACGACTCCGGCGTGGATGCGTAAGCCAAGCGAACTCAAGGATGAAGATTATAAAACTTTTTACCGGGAACTTTATCCGATGAGTGAAGAACCTTTGTTCTGGATTCACCTGAATGTCGATTATCCGTTTAATCTGACAGGAATCCTGTATTTCCCGCGTCTGAGAACGAATATGGATATTCATAAAAACAAGATACAGTTGTATTGTAATCAGGTTTTTGTGACAGATTCGGTAGAAGGAATCGTGCCGGAGTTTATGACGCTGCTTCATGGCGTACTTGATTCCCCGGATATCCCGTTGAATGTTTCCCGCTCATATTTGCAAAGCGACCGGAATGTAAAAAAGATTTCTACACATATTACTAAAAAGGTGGCCGACCGTCTGGAAGAGATCTTTAAGAATGATCGCGCACAATTTGAAAATAAATGGGATGATCTGAAGATATTTATTC
The DNA here is from genome assembly GCA_031260095.1 of Tannerella sp. GTDB lineage: Bacteria > Bacteroidota > Bacteroidia > Bacteroidales > Tannerellaceae > Tannerella. The sequence goes on from JAIRKN010000253.1 coordinate 4,860, forward strand.
AGTATGGGATGTTGAGTGATGAGAAGTTTTATGAACGTGCTGTTAAGTTTGATCTGCTGAAGGATGTAGATGGTAAATATTTTACGTTCGACGAGTATAAGAAACTGATCAAAGATAGCCAGACCGATAAGGACGATACGCTTGTATATCTTTATTCTACAAATCCCAATGACCAGTACAGCTACATACAAGCTGCAAAAGATAAAGGTTATAGCGTGTTGTTGTTCGACGGGCAATTGGATATACCGGTGATTGGCCAATTGGAGCAGAAGTTTGAAAAGACACGTTACGTAAGGGTCGATAGCGATACGATCGGAAATATCATCCGTAAAGAAGATACTCAGGTGGTGACACTTGACGAAGAACAAAAAAACGCATTGCAGGAAGTCTTTAAGAGCCGGATTCCGGCTATCGAAAAGGCTGATTTTATGGTTTCATTCGAAGCTTTAGGGGCAGATTCCAATCCTGTCGTGCTGACACAGAGTGAGTATATGCGTCGTATGCGTGATATGGCGTCTATTCAGCCGGGGATGTCGTTCTATGGCGAGATGCCCGATAGTTATAATCTGGTTCTCAATACCGATCATAAGTTGGTACAGAAAGTGCTTGAGGAGGAGGAAAAAGCCTGCGCCGATAAAGTAAAACCGGTTCTTGATGATATTAAAGGATGGGAAGCGCGTCAACAGGACCTTCGTGAAGCTCAGAACAAGAAAAAGCCGGAAGAAATAACGGAAGCGGAAAAAGAAGATATGACGAATACAAACAAAAAACTGGAAGAATTACGTCAGCAGCGCAACCGGATATTTGCCGATTATGCGAAAGATAATCAACTGGTAAGCCAACTGATAGACCTGGCATTGCTGAGTAATGGCATGTTGAAAGGTGAGTCGCTAAGTCGTTTTATTAAACGCAGTGCGGAAATGATCCGGATTTAAGAAAAAACAGCTTTTTAAGGCTGTTTCATAAAGAGAAGAGCAATAGTGATAAGGTTATGCGGATGAAAAGTCTGCGTAACCTTATTTTTTTAATGTATACTATGGAATTGGGGAAATCTTTGTATCTTTACACATTCAATTAATGTATAAAAATAGAATAAGTGTATGTCGGACAGCGTAGTGATTATTCCTACTTATAATGAAAAGGAGAATATTGAGAATATTATCCGGGCCGTGTTTAACCTGGAAAAAATCTTTCATATTCTTATTATTGATGACGGTTCGCCCGACGGAACGGCTGATATTGTCAAGCGACTGCAGCAACAAGAATTTTCCGAACGGTTATTTCTTGTAGAACGCTCCGGAAAGCAGGGGTTAGGTACGGCCTATATCTGTGGTTTTAGATGGGCACTGGAGCGTGGATATGATTTTATCTTTGAGATGGATGCTGATTTCAGTCATAATCCGGACGATCTGCCACGACTTTATGCCGCTTGTGTGGAACAGGGAGCTGATTTGGCAATAGGCTCTCGCTATATTAACGGGATGAATGTGGTTAACTGGCCTCTCGGACGTGTCCTGATGTCCTATTATGCATCTGTATATGTGCGTTTTGTGACGGGTATGAAAATAAAAGATACGACGGCCGGTTTTAAATGTTATCGTCGTTGCGTCCTGGAAACAATAGAACTTGATAAGATACATTTCAAGGGATATGCCTTTCAGATAGAGATGAAATTCACCGCATATAAATGCGGCTTTAAATTAGTCGAGGTTCCGATTATTTTTATTAACCGTGTGCTGGGAACATCAAAGATGAATACCTCTATTTTCGGAGAAGCGCTGTTTGGTGTTTTGCGTCTTAAATGGGGTAGTTTTTTTCGGAAGTATCCGCAGAAACCGTGAATTATCCATCGCTATACTTCCTTTTAGAAAACGACCGTTAGTTCCACCGGGAGAAAAACGAATTTAATGATTTGATAAGCAAATGGCAAAAACGTTCATTAAAAATGCATTGATCATAAACGAAGGACGTTCGTTCAAGGGATCGGTACTGGTGGATGGTTTGTATATTGCAGGTGTATACGAAGAGAATACATCGGATGGTTACAATAGTATAGACCGAATCACCGGTAACGATTTGAAAATTATTGATGCATCCGGAAAATGGTTATTGCCCGGGTGCATTGATGATCAGGTACATTTCCGTGAGCCGGGCCTGACTCATAAAGGCGATATAAAGAGTGAAAGCCGTGCGGCCGTTGCAGGCGGCGTAACGACTTATATGGATATGCCTAATACGAATCCTCAGACTACGACGCTCGAAGAACTGGAACGGAAATTTCAACGGGCGGCAGAAGTATCGGCGGCGAATTATTCGTTCTTCTTTGGCGGGACAAACACTAATGCGGAGCTTATCTCCGGGCTGGATCGTAAACGTGTACCGGGAATAAAACTTTTTCTCGGTTCATCGACAGGGAATATGCTGGTTGATAAAGAAGAATCATTGCGTCGTTTTTTCGGAGAAACGGATTTGCTGATAGCCGTTCATGCAGAGAAAGAGGAGATCATCCAAAGAAACAGGGCCTATTATATTTCCAAGTACGGAGAAAATCCGGATATATCCTTTCATCCTAAAATAAGAAGTGAAGAAGCTTGTTATGCCTCTTCTTCCGAAGCGGTCAGGCTGGCGGAAAAGCTTGGAACAAGATTGCATATTTTTCATCTTTCTACGGCGAAAGAATTATCGTTGCTCGACAGGGGAACGCTGAGTGAGCGTAGGATAACAGGTGAGGCCTGCGTGCATCATCTCTGGTTTTGTGAGGATGATTATGAAACGTTTGGTAATCTTATAAAATGGAATCCGTCTATAAAAACCGCGGCAGACCGTGAGGCTTTACGTAATGCCGTAAATGATGATACAATCGCGGTGATTGCAACAGATCATGCACCACACCTGCTTTCCGAAAAAGAAGGTTCTTGCCTGACGGCGGCATCGGGTGGCCCACTGGTACAACATTCATTACTTGCCATGCTGGATATGGTAGCTGATGGGATTTTTTCTCCGGAAAAAATTGCGGAAAAAATGGCGCATCACCCTGCGGAATTATATAAAATAGACCGGCGTGGCTATATACGTGCAGGATATTATGCGGATCTTGTACTGATTGATCCCGAAGAACCGATAACGGTTACAAAAGATAATATCTTATATAAATGTAACTGGTCTCCGTTTGAAGGGTATACTTTTCAACATTCGGTATGGAAGACTTTTGTGAATGGGATCGAAATCTATTCGGAAGGACAAGTTTTAGAAAACATAACAGGCCGGGAGATCGTATATAATCATAACTAAAACCAAAGATATTATGTTAAAATTGCGGTTTTTTTGAAAAAAAATAAATGAAATTTCAAAAAAGCGCCAAAAACATGTTGTATAATATAAAAAAAAAGTTGCAAGGGCTTCAAATATTATTCACCTTTGCATCGATAACCTAAACAATCTTTTTGCCTTAAAGACTAATACCTATTAAAACCTGTAAAAAGGGGAACTTTTGCGAAAAAGTCCCCCTTTTGCTTTCTATTTATACTATACTCGGCATCACTTTGTGAAGTCAGTCCGGATTGCTTCAGGTTATGCCTTTGCTGGTGATGGAAGAATGTACGCGCACTCGCGTACACGCAAAAACCAACAAAAATAAATCATATTTTCCGATCGTCGTTTTTACAGAATTAAACAACGAAACGGGATTCTTTTATTCACAAAAACAGATTCAAACAACTGTCGCCAATGTGGATTTCCATCGCCGGCCAGACGATGTCGTGTCGTTACAGAAGGAGTACGCCCTGTGCAATCCTCTCTTTTTGTAAGGGAAAATCGCAATGTCATCAAGTTAACGGATTGCTTC
>JAIRKN010000262.1 GCA_031260095.1 Tannerella sp.
GTGGAATACGTCCGCATCCTGAGCGAAAAAGGCCAGCCCTGCCGCCTGAAAAACCCGTGGGGCGCCGCCTCCGTCCGCCTGACCCGCAACGGAACGCCCTCCGAAACGCTGACGGGCGAACTCCTTACCTTCCAAACGAAAGCCGGCGAAACCGTCGAACTGGCGCCGGAATCTCTTCACGCTTCCGTACGGAGTCACCGATAAACCGGCCTGACGGGGCAGACGCAGTTTTATCACTGTCCGTTTTTCTGCAAAGGGGCGAGAAATAAATCCTGTTATTTATTCCTCGTCCCTAAAATACAGTGTCGAGGCTACTGCCTGGAGCAAAAAATATTATCGGAGTCCTGTCTGTCAGGACAGGACTCCATCTCTGTAAGCCTGCCCCGTGTAAAAAAAGATCGGTAATCGTTTCCCAAAAAGTCCGGTAATCGTTTTGCTTCGCCTTTTCGTATTTGAGCGTCGACGGCATTTCTTTTAGGCCAATGCCCAAAGGGAACGCTACTTTAGGGTTTTTGATAAGTGATGTATGAAACTTTTCGGATATTTCCGTATCGCTGTATTTTCACCGAAACAAACAAATTATTTGAGTGCTGATTTAATTGCCCTCCGGATGAAAGGAATCTGTTTCAATACATTCGGATTAGACGATAAATCGCAGATGTTTCCGGTCTCCTCCGTCTGCCTCAACAATACCAGCCCAAAATATCTATTCGAATAGAACCGACCTGCCGTTTTTAGATTTCTAATGGACGCGCCATTCGAAAAAACGACGCATGTACGGTTTTTTGACAATAAGAAAAAGATTGCGCATTGATTCATTTCAAAAAATAATACTTTTTTGAAATGAATCAATGTGGACATTGTGGGATAATATAAACTCCCTTACCACCCACTGAAAAGCAGGCGGGTTGAATCCCGGCGAGAGCCGGGGGTTTTAATCACAACTAATCGGCACGGGAGTACTCTCCCGGTGTTATCACTAAATATTTTCCTGATTATAACCGGGTCAGCTTCAGGTTTCGGAATTGTACCGGGCCTCCTTCGCTCTGTAAACCGATATGGCCTTCTTTCACTTTGTTTGTGCCCTGATTTTGAAGTACACCGTTAATATACACGGTAATCTTTCCGTTCTGCACTTCGATCTTCGCTTTGTTCCACTGCCCGACAGGTTTTTCATTGGAAGCTTCACGCTTTTGTATGACCGGAAACTTAGGACGTCCGTCCTGAGGCGTTACGTATTCTTCCAGGTCGGAACCGCCAAGAAGCACAAAATCTCCGGCCAGGCCTGCTTTCAGTTGGCACTCAATGCCGTTCGGAAACGGATTCCCCTTCCGAACCTCCGCGATCGCCAGGAATATTCCACTGTTTGTCGCTTCCTCAACCCAGCTCCATTCCAGTTCGAGCACATAATTCTTGTATTTTTTCTTCGTATACATATATCCGAAAGGATTACCATGTACTAATATCACTCCATCCTGTACGGAATACACCTCTTTGGCAGGCACCTTGTCTTCGTCCACTATAAAATTCCAACCGGACAGATCCTTACCGTTGAACAGATTCTCTGTCTGTGCAAATGAACTCACGGTAAACAAAGAAAAGGCCATTGTCATCAAAAATAAAATTCGTTTCATAATAAAAATTGTTTTTTTGTTTAAGTATTCAATTGTTTCATCCTGTAATCGTTGAACTGTGAATGGCATTAATTACCAATCGCCAAACACGAATTATCCATTCATCAGTTTCCGGTAACGTATCCGTTTGGGTTCGGTATATCCGTTCTGTTTCTTTTTATATTCCTCGTATTCGGAATAGGATCCTTCATAATATACGACTGCCGAATCACCTTCGAACGAAAGGATATGTGTACATATACGATCCAGAAACCACCGGTCGTGTGAAATAACGACGGCGCACCCTGCAAAACTTTCCAGTCCTTCTTCGAGCGCCCGCAAAGTATTGACGTCAATATCGTTGGTAGGCTCGTCAAGCAACAGCACATTGGCTTCCGCTTTGAGTGTGATCGCCAGATGCAGACGATTCCTCTCCCCACCGGAAAGCGCTCTACAAAGTTTTTCCTGATCAGCGCCGGCAAAATTAAACCGTGAAAGGTATGCGCGTGCATTGAGTTCTTTTCCTCCCACCCGGATAAATTCACTGCCTCCTGAAACGACCTGATACACGGTCTTCTCCGGATCTATATCCTTGTGAGTCTGGTCGGCATACCCGATCTTAACCGTCTCGCCTACTTCAAAAGTTCCTTTATCTACCGTCTCCATACCCATGATCATTTTGAACAGCGTTGTTTTGCCGGCGCCGTTAGGTCCGATCACACCGACAATGCCGTTCGGCGGGAGCATAAAATTCAGATCGTCAAAAAGTAACTTTTCGCCGAATGCTTTTGCCACCTCGTGCGCTTCGATTACTTTATTGCCAAGCCGCGGCCCGTTCGGGACAAATATTTCCAGTTTGGCCTCCCGCTCTTTCTGATCTTCATTCAATAAGGATTCATACGAATGAAGACGGGCTTTCCCCTTTGCATGACGGGCTTTCGGCGCCATACGGATCCATTCCAATTCCCGTTCGAGTGTCTTACGCCGCTTACTGACCTGTTTCTCTTCCTGTGCCATGCGTTGTGTCTTCTGATCCAGCCACGAAGAATAGTTTCCTTTCCATGGGATACCCTCGCCACGGTCGAGTTCCAGAATCCATCCCGCCACATGATCCAGAAAATAACGATCGTGCGTAATACAGATAACGGTTCCCGTATATTGTTGCAAATGCTGCTCCAGCCAGTCGATCGACTCCGCATCCAGATGATTGGTCGGCTCATCCAGCAATAACACGTCCGGCTGTTGCAGTAACAGGCGACACAATGCCACGCGACGGCGTTCACCACCGGAAAGCGTATCCACGATCTGGTCTTCCGGCGGACAACGAAGCGCATCCATCGCACGCTCCAGCTTACTATCCAGATTCCAGGCGTCCAGCGCATCTATCTGATCCTGCAACCCGGCCTGACGGTTCATCAATGCGTCCATTTTATCCGGATCTTCCAGAACGTCAGGGTCGGCGAATTTTTCATTCACCTCGTCAAATTCTTTCAGGAGATTCACCGTTTCCTGTACGCCCTGCCGTACAATTTCCTTCACAGTTTTCCCGGCTTCCAGTTGAGGATCCTGTTCCAGATAACCCACCGTATATCCCGGAGAAAAAACAACTTCGCCCAGATAATCTTTATCCAGACCGGCTATAATTTTTAAAAGCGTAGATTTACCCGAGCCGTTCAAACCGATGATACCGATTTTCGCTCCGTAAAAGAATGATAAGTAGATATTTTTTAGCACTTGTTTCTGAGGAGGATAGATCTTACTGACCCCCACCATCGAAAAAATAATCTTTTTGTCGTCCGCCATAATTGATGAATGGTATAATTTTAATGGGGACAAATATAATGCAAGTTGAGGGGAATACAAAAA
>JAIRKN010000271.1 GCA_031260095.1 Tannerella sp.
GTCGGGATGACAGGATTTGAACCTGCGACCACACGCCCCCCAGACGCGTACTCTACCGAGCTGAGCTACATCCCGTATACTGCTTGCTGCATTTTTTAGCGGTGCAAAGATATGAAATAATCGGAAAACGGCAATACTTCAATAGATATTTTCACGGTAGAAGTCTAATGATTCCATTATTAGTTCTTTGGTTATCTCCTGATGGATACGGATATCGCCGATGTTTCCCAGTAGGACGAAGAAGATGTGACCGCCTTCGTTTTTTTTGTCGTGGGTCATCAAGTCGTACAAAGCGTCGTAGTGGTCGCAACCGAATATGAATGGTGGGTATTGTTCCTTGACGAAATGGGTGACTTGGCGGACAATTTCTATGGGCATACCGCAGGTTTTGTGTGACAGGTATAATTCGCATACAAGGCCTGCTGCAACGGCATGGCCATGCAGAATGGGAGTGTTTTTTGCAAAAGAAAGGCTTTCCAGCGCATGACCGATGGTATGGCCGAAATTTAAGGCTTTACGAAGGCCTGTTTCTTTTGGATCTTCGGTAACGATGCGCTCTTTAATGGCAACGGACATGCCGGTCAGGTCGGTGAGCTTTTTCATATCAGGCCGGTTGATATCGAAGGCAAGCATATCGTGATAGGATTGCGGATCGCTTATCAGGCCGTGCTTGAGCATTTCGGCATAGCCGGAAAGCAGGTTATCACGGTCTAATGTTTTCAAAAATACACAGTCGATCATTACACAGTCCGGTAGATAGAAAGCGCCGATTTCATTTTTCAAGCCATTGAAATTGATACCGGTTTTTCCTCCGGTAGCAGCATCTACGGACGCCATTAAAGTAGTGGGGATATTGAGATTGTGTAATCCGCGTTTAAATGTAGCGCCGGCAAATCCTCCCAGATCCGTGACCATTCCTCCGCCGAGGTTGATAAGCAGGGAATGACGGGATGCGCCATTTTTCGAGAGAATATTCCATATCATCGCAACCTGTTCTAAATCCTTATGCGTATCGCCGGCTTCGATCGTAATGAATCGGGCGTTTACGGAAAGCAGCGCCCCGTTTAACAGCGGGAGGCATTTTTCACGCGTATTTGTGTCCGTGACTACAAAGATCTTATCATATTTGTGCGCTGATAAGTAAGATTCGAGTTCTAACGCGATGTTTTCAGTAATTACTATCATAATCAATTTACAATTTACAATATGCGGCTGTTTTGCAAAGCAGAACAGAACAACGCCGGTACGTTCGGTTTGTAACAAGGCAAAAGATAAAGCGTTCAGCTAAGCCTTGCGGCCTCCAGAATAGCGTCGATCGCCTGATCGAGTCCGGTTTTATTTTTACCTCCTGCCGTGGCGAAGTGGGGTTGGCCACCGCCGCCGCCCTGAATATATTTAGCGCCTTCTCTGATCAGTTTTGCAGCATTCAGACCTTCTGCCACCAACGGGTCGCTCAGCATGATCACCAGTCCGCATTTGTCATGATCTTCTATCCCTGCAATGAAAAACACTTTTTCGCCGGCGGAAAATTCCCCTTTTATCCGGAAGGCCACATCTTTAAATACTTCCGGATGGCCCTTTCCTTTGAACGAAAGCAGTTTGACGCCATTTTTCTCGATAGCATGTGATAAGACCGATTTTTTCAGGGTCGTTACTTTTTCTTCCTGGCAGCCGGCCAGTTGTTTCTTCAGTTCTGCGTTCTCCTCTAAAGACTTCCGTATGGTCATGGATAAGTCAGGTACATTATTAAACATCGAACGCAGTTCGCGGATAGTATCCCGGGCCTGGTAGAATTGCGTTTCCGCCCTTTCGGCCGTGACGGCTTCTATACGGCGCACACCGGCAGCGATAGAACTCTCACTGACCACATACATGGAGCCGATCGACCCGGTGGATGCAATGTGTGTACCCCCGCATAGTTCGACGGATGAGCCGAAGCGGACGACCCGCACTTTTTCGCCATACTTCTCACCGAACAATGCCAGGGCGCCCATTTCTTTCGCCTGGGCTACCGGCACATGGCGATGCTCTTCCAATGGGATATTTTCGCGTATTTTACGGTTTACGGCCATTTCCACCTTGCGGATTTCTTCTCCTGTGACTCTTTGAAAATGCGAAAAGTCGAAACGGAGTGATTCGGGGGAAACGAATGAGCCTCGTTGCTCCACATGTGTCCCCAGCACTTCGCGTAAGGCTTCGTGAAGAAGGTGTGTGGCCGAATGGTTACATTCCGAGCGGATGCGCATTTCCCGGTTGATCTTTGCCGTGAAAGTTGCTGTCGGATCTTCCGGTAACTTCCCGGTAAGATGTACCGGAAGATTATTTTCGCGTTTAGTATCCAGGATATCCGTCATCTCACCTTCCGGCGAAACAAGCCATCCCCGGTCGCCAACCTGTCCGCCCATTTCTGCATAGAACGGGCTTTCATCCAACACGATCTGGTAGAACGCTTTGTTTTTTTGTTTTATCTTGCGGTATCGCAGGATACGGGCATCACATTCGCACCTGTCGTAGCCGACGAACCGGGTCGCACCTTCTTTCAGAACCGTCCAGTCGCCGGTTTCAATAACGGCCGCATTACGTGCCCGGTCTTTTTGTTTCTGCATTTCTGCATGGAATGTTTCAATCTCCACCTCCATATCATTTTCGCGGAGGATGAGTTCTGTCAGATCCAGTGGGAATCCGTAGGTATCGTATAGGACAAAAGCGTCGGCCCCATTGAGTATTTTCTGTCCGGCGGCTTTGGCTTCTTCTATTTTTTTATCCAGCAGACGGATCCCTGTTTCGAGCGTATGCAGGAATGTATCTTCTTCCTCTTTCATCACCTTGCCGATGAGTTCCTGCTGAGCCACCAATTCAGGATAGGCTGCGCCCATTGTATCAATCAGGGCGGGAAGGAGTTTATATAGAAACGCTTCTTTGCGTCCGAGGAAAGTATATCCATAGCGGACGGCACGGCGCAGGATGCGGCGGATGACATATCCGGCTTTCGCATTGGAGGGTAGTTGTCCGTCGGCGATCGAAAAGGCGATCGTACGTATATGATCGGCTATCACACGCATGGCAATATCTTTCTGCTTATCCGTACCGTAGGATGAATCGGTCATACCGGCAATCGCCTGTATAAGCGGTTGGAACACATCGGTGTCGTAATTCGACGTTTTGCCCTGTAAGGCCATACACAGCCGCTCGAATCCCATGCCTGTGTCGATGACCTTATTGGGGAGCGGTTCGAGCGAGCCGCCGGCCTTCCGGTTGTATTGCATGAACACGAGGTTCCAGATTTCGATGACGAGCGGATGATCCCGGTTGACTAACCGTGCACCGGGTACGGTCTTGCGTTCTTCTTCGGGGCGCAGGTCGATATGTATCTCCGAACAGGGACCACAGGGACCGGTATCCCCCATTTCCCAGAAATTATCTTTTTTATTTCCTTCCAGTATATGATCCGGCGGAAGATAGTTTTCCCAGAATCCGGCTGCTTCGTCGTCGCGTTCCAGGTTTTCGGCGGCATTCCCTTCAAAGACGGTGGCATAGAGTTGTCCGGGATTAAGATGCAGCGTATCGACCAGGTATTCCCAGGCCCATTCGATCGCTTCCTTTTTGAAGTAATCGCCGAATGACCAGTTCCCAAGCATTTCGAACATAGTGTGGTGATAAGCGTCGTGTCCGACTTCCTCCAGGTCATTATGTTTGCCGCTGACGCGCAGGCATTTTTGCGAATCGGCCACGCGTGGATACCGGATCGGCGCATGACCGAGGATAATATCCTTAAACCGGTTCATACCGGCATTAGTGAACATCAATGTCGGATCTCCTTTTATCACCATTGGCGCGGAGGCAACGATATGGTGATTTTTAGATGCAAAAAACTGCAGGAATGATTCCCTGATTTCCTTTGCTGTTAGCATAGTTGTAATTTGATATTTTGTTAATTATCTGAAAACAGTTTGCAAAAGTACGGCAAATAATTAATTTTGCGGTATAATAACAGAAGAAATTTTAAGGAAGATAGTATTATATGGGAATTTTCAGATCGCGGAAAACATACTACATGTACAATCCACAGACGTTAGAATACGAACGGGTTTATCCTTCGGCAAAGGAGCGTATCGCGGTGGCCTTGCGGAACCTTAGCATAGGCCTGTTCATTGGATTCATCGCTTTTTTCACATTCATCCATTTTCTCAGTTCCCCGATGGAAGCGTTGCTCCGGAAAGAAAATAAGTTGCTTCAGACGCAATATGAGATGCTCTTGAAAGAACTGGGGCAGGCGAATGATGTGCTGGAAGATATGCGGCAGCGGGATGAATATCTGTACCGGGCTATTTTTCATGCCGATTCCATTCCGCAGTCCATACGCAATTCGGGCTTCGGAGGATCAAACCGTTATGAACACCTGAAAGGATTGTCCAATTCCGAACTGGTGATAGAGACGGCTAAAAAGATGGACATTCTGAAAAAACAACTCTACATACAGTCTAATTCGCTGGAAGAATTAATCTCACTCGGCAAAGACATGGAGCATAAGATCCGTTGTATCCCGGCCATTCAGCCCATTGCCGATAAAGACCTTAAACGCATGGCCTCCGGCTATGGGATGCGTACCGATCCGTTCTATCACATCCCGAAGTTTCATACGGGGATGGACTTCACGGCCGCTATCGGGACGGAGATCTATGCCACCGCTAACGGGACGGTCATACATGCTTCCTATAAGCAAGGCTACGGCAACTGTGTGATTATCGACCACGGGTATGATTACAAAACGCTGTACGGACATATCGACAAATACAAGGTAAGAGTAGGCCAGAAAGTCGCGCGCGGAGAATTTATTGCAACCGTGGGAAATACCGGCAAGTCAAAAGGCCCGCACCTGCATTACGAAGTCATCTACAAGGGGCGTCACGAAAATCCTGTGAATTATTATTTCAAGGATCTCACGCCCGAAGAATATGACCGGATGTTGCAGATCGCGGATAATCATGGTCAGGTAATGGATTAATCATGGGAGATACGGCGGTTTTAAAAATGTTTTATTCGATCAGGGAAGTCGCTTCCGACCTCGACGAGAACGAATCTACATTGCGCTACTGGGAAGGAGAGTTCCGGGATGTGATTTCTCCCCGCCGTAATGACCGGGGCGTACGCTTTTACTCGGAGAAAGACGTCAATGATGTACGTTTAATAAAATACCTCATACGCGACTGCGGCCTGACGAT
>JAIRKN010000004.1 GCA_031260095.1 Tannerella sp.
TATCGTATGAATTATGCTCTGATAACAGGAGGTTCCCGCGGCATAGGCCGTGCAGTATGTATAGAATTGGCGGGCAAAGGGTATCCGGTAATTATCAACTATGCTTCGAATAAAGCGGCGGCGTTGGAAACGAAACGGTTAGTGGAAGAACGGGGAGGTGCGGCCGAACTGCTTCAGTTTGACGTGGCGGATGGCGTAGCCGTGGATAAGGCTTTTGAAGTCTGGGCGGAAAAGCATCCCGAAGATTATATCGGGGTATTGGTTAATAATGCAGGTGTTCGTCAGGATGCTATGATGATATTCATGCAGGATTCGCAGTGGAACGAAGTCCTTGATATTTCTTTGAATGGATTTTTCTATGTAACGCGACGTGTTCTGAAATCCATGTTAATGAAACGTAACGGACGTATTATCAATATGGTTTCTCTTTCGGGCCTGAAAGGACTGCCCGGACAAACCAATTATTCCGCGGCAAAAGCGGCGGTTATTGGTGCTACAAAGGCATTGGCGCAGGAAGTAGCGCCTCGCAAGGTAACGGTTAATGCTGTGGCTCCCGGTTTTATTGCGACGGATATGACGAAAGACCTCGACGAAGAAGCCTTGAAGAAGACGATTCCCGCGGGACGTTTTGGGAAACCGGAAGAAGTCGCGGCATTAGTGAGTTTTCTGGCCTCGGATGCTGCCGCTTATATTACGGGTGAAGTGATTTCTATAAACGGAGGACTCTATTAAAAGTATATGCAACGTGTAGTGGACATCCGTTAGTCACCTTGTTTCACTTTAAAATATTTGATAACTGAGCACTTTGATGAATAAACCATAATGAACAGACGAGTAGTAATAACAGGTATCGGCATTTATTCCTGTCTGGGTAAAAACCTGGACGAAGTGACTTCGTCTTTGTATAAGGGTAAATCCGGGATCGGTATTGACCCTGCCCGTATGGAATACGGATACTGTTCTCCTTTGACGGGCATTGTGGTGAGTCCGGATTTAAAAGGTTTGATAGACCGGCGTATGCGTCAATCCCTCCCGGAAGAAGGGATCTATGCGTTCATATCGGCTACGGAAGCGATGAACACAGCGGGTATTGACGATGATTACCGGAGAAACCATGAGATAGGTATTATTTTTGGAAATGATACTTCCGCTCAGGCGGTTATCGAAGTGCATGAGATTATGCGTGAAAAGAAAGATTCCATGCTGATTGGTTCGGGAGGCGCTTTCAGGTCGATGACTTCTGCCGTGTCAATGAATCTGTCTACCATATTAAAACTACGGGGAATAAATATTTCTGTTGCCGCGGCGTGTGCGAGTGGTTCCCATGCTGTCGGGATAGGTTATATGTTTGTTCGTAGCGGGATGCAGGATATGGTTTTGTGTGGAGGCGCACAGGAAACAAATTTTTATTCAATGGCCGGTTTTGACGGATTAGGCGCATTTTCTATGCGTATTGATGAGCCGGAAAAAGCTTCCCGTCCGTTTGACGCAAGTCGCGATGGATTGGTGCCGGGCGGTGGTGGCGCCAGCCTGATTCTGGAGGATGAAGAGCACGCCTTAAGACGTGGTGCGACGATATATGGTGAAGTGGCAGGATATGGTTTCTCGTCTAACGGCGGACAGATCTCTCAGGCAAGCGAAGCCGGCTCGGCTATTTCTATGGAGCGTGCTTTGACAGATGCGGAAATGAAAGCGGCGGATATTGATTATATCAATGCACATGCAACTTCTACACTACAGGGAGACCGTTGTGAAGCACTGGCGCTTGATAAAATATTCGCGTCTTTGAGAACGCCTGTCAGCTCGACAAAGTCCATGACAGGGCATGAATGTTGGATGGCGGGAGCCAGCGAGATTGTTTATTCGCTACTGATGATGAAGAACAATTTTATCGCTCCCAACATTAATTTCGAGACTCCTGACGAGGCGGCAAAGAATCTGAATATCATTTCAGAAACGAAAGAACAAAATATAGACACATTCCTTTCGAACTCATTTGGTTTCGGAGGAACAAACAGTACCATTATCGTGAAAAAGTATAACAAATGACAGGGATACATTCACAACGTGGGAAACGCAGGTAATTAAAATATTAAATATATGGAAAGAAAGGAAATCGAATCGAAAGTAAACGAGTTTCTGGTCGAAGAAATGGAAATTGGAGGGGCAGACGTCATTCATTATGATGCGAAGCTGAAAGAAGACATTGGTCTCGACAGTCTTGATTTTGTCGATATTGTTGTCATCGTAGAAAAAACGTTTGGCTTTAAGATCAAACCGGAAGAGATGGCGGATGTGCTGACAATGAAAGATTTTTACGATTATATAGAATCTAAAATAAAAGCCTGATAAAGGGAAAATGGCTGACGAAGAAAGAGAGTGGAAAGGGGTTACCGGAGGAAGTACATTCGGACAGAAAGCGATGAAAATACTTTTTTCAATCGTAAATGTCCGTGCCGGTTATTTTATCCTTATTTTTGTAATACCTTTCTATATGCTTTTTGCCCGTAAGGGTTATCTTGTGATATACCGTTATTTTCGGAAGCAACACAGATATTCCGCAGTGAAATCTTTCTGTAAAACGTATCAGAACCATTATTTATTTGGTCAGATGATACTTGACCGTTTTGCTGTTTATGCCGGACAGAAAAATTTCAAGGTAGATAATCCGGATAACGACATCTTTCTTAACAGGGTGAATGACTTATGCGGCTGTATAGTCGCAGGCGCTCACATCGGGAACCCGGAATTATGCGGCTATTTGTTGAGCCAGGATACAAAGCGTATCAATAGTCTGATATTTGGGGGAGAGGCAAAAGAAATACAGAAAAACCGTTCAAAGGTTTTTAACAATAATAATGTCCGGTTAATTCCCGTATCGGAAGATCTGTCGCACATCTTTCTGATTAATGAGGCGTTGACGAATGGTGAAATGGTAAACGTTCCATGTGACCGTACTTTCGGAAGCAATAAAACCGTTGAATGTGATTTTCTAAATGGTAAAGTTGATTTTCCTGCCGGCGCTTTTGCTATGGCAATGCACTTTAACGTACCTGTGATAGCGCTATTTGTTTTAAAGGTATCAACTTCCCTTTACCGGATATATGTAGCGCCTGTACCTGTACCCCGGGAAGGCGATAAACGTGAAAAGATAAACGAGATGACTCGCTCTTTTGCGAAAATATTAGAGGGTATTGTAAAAAAATACCCCGAACAATGGTTTAACTTTTATAATTTCTGGAAAAATGAAAATGTTTCCCTCTCTTGAGAAAAGATATACAAAAGAACAACTAAGAGTGCCGGATGCACAACGGCTTGCACATGAAATTGCCTTTGCTCCCGTGACCTTTCAGGTTTCGCGTTTAATGGAGAAATTTGGTATTTTTCAATTGTTGACGGATGCAAAAGACGGATTAACGGCGGATGAGATCGCGGAGAAATCGAAACTTTCCCGTTATGCCGTGAAAGTCTTACTGGAATCATCCCTTACGATTGGAACGGTTTTATATGAAAATGAGCGGTTTGTTATATCAAAAGCCGGTTGGATTCTGCATACCGATCCGCTGGTTTCCATCAATCTCCGGTTTAATCATGATGTGAACTATCTGGGGATGTTTCGTATGGAAGAAGCTTTGCTGAACGGCAAACCGGAAGGATTGAAGGTGTTCGGGGAATGGAAAACTATATATGAAGGATTGTCTTCTTTGCCGGCCGACGTTCGGAAAAGCTGGCTGGATTTTGACCATTTTTATTCGGATAACTCATTTGACGAAGCATTGGAGATTGTCTTCTCATATAAACCGGCAACATTGCTTGACGTAGGCGGAAATACCGGACGTTGGGCTTTGCGTTGTGTGGATTATGACAAGGATGTAAATGTCACCATCATGGATTTGCCGCAACAGATCGGGATGATGAAACAACAGATTGCCGGCAGGGAGGGTGCAGGCCGTATACATGGACATGGGGCGGATTTACTGGATAAAAACACGCCGTTCCCAAGGGGATTTGACGCGATATGGATGAGTCAGTTCCTGGATTGTTTCTCGGAAGATGAGATCATCAGCATCGTAGAGCGCGCCGCCGAATCAATGAACGAAAATTCGCATTTGTTTATCATGGAAACATTGTGGGACAGGCAGGCAAACGACGTCGCGGCATTCTGCCTCACACAGATAAGCCTCTATTTTACGGTAATGGCAAACGGAAACAGTAAGATGTATCATTCGGAAGATATGATTCGTTGTGTGGAAGCGGGCGGACTGAAAGTAGAAAAAATATACGACGGACTGCGAAGCGGACATTCCATTCTGGTTTGCAGGAAGGTTTGACCGGTTGATCGTGAGGATTTTTTGATATTCCAACAGATAATATGATGAGCCATAAAATTACAGACTTTGATGTAACGGAATTACTTCCACAGCGTCCTCCCTTCATAATGGTCGATAAACTGATCCATTATGACCCATTGAGGGTGGTAACGACATTTACTGTGCGTGAGGATAACCTGTTTTGTAAAAACGGCGTGATGGAAGAATCCGGTCTGATTGAGAATATTGCTCAGACGTGTGCCGCAAAAACGGGTTACAGGGATCTGACCGAACCTGAACGCGACGGCGTGGTGAAAATAGGAGTTATCGGCATGATAAAGCGAATGGATATATATCGTAATCCTCGTGTGAAGGAGCAACTTACGACAACGGCAGACATACTTGAAGAAGTATTTAACTCTACGCTTGTCGGTGCGAAAGTGGAGATAGACGGCGAATTGATTGCTATATGCGAGATGAAGATTTACCTGACCGACAAAGCACCGGATACGCTTCGTGCAAATTCATCAAGAAAAAAAGAATAAGAACTGAAAATTATGGAAAATAAGATATTAAAAGCATCTAAAGAATTTAAGGTCAGGTTCAGCGAGGTTGACGCGATGAACATTGTGTGGCATGGATCTTATGCACTTTATTTTGAAGATGCGCGGGAAGAGTTCGGGCGGGTCTACGGATTGAGTTATCAGCTTTATTTTGAGAACGAGTGTCCGGCGCCGTTGGTAGAGTTGAATTTCAAATATATAAAGCCATTGCTTCACGGACAGCGCGCGCGTGTGGAGATCACATTCCGTAATACACGTGCGGCTAAGATTATTTTTGATTATGAGATTTACCTGGTGGAAGATAATAGTTTGGTAACAACAGGTACATCCATACAGGTCTTTGTTGACAAGAATTATAACCTGATGCTTACAAATCCTCTGTTCTATGAAGAATGGAAAAAGAAACATAATCTGCTATGACCGTACTTTTGAGTGATAATATAATTTCAGGTTTGGGATTTACCACGGAAGAGAATTACCGTAATGTAAAGCAGGGAGAATGCGGATTGCAACTTTTCTCAGGCCGTTATGATATACCCGAACCATTCATAGCGTCGGAGATTGATGATGAGCGGCTGGAAGAAGCTTTTGGGGATGTAAAGTACGGAGTGCGTCCGGTTGACGGAGTCAACTACACGAAATTAGAGAAAGCTTCCATTGTTTCGGTTGCCGAAGCATTGAAAGATACAAATATAGATCCTGCGGACAACCGGGTACTCTTTGTATTGTCGACAACTAAAGGAAATGTATTTCTGGTAGATGAAAAGGAGCGTGGAGGATATGAACGTAATCAGATTTACTTGTGGCGTTCGGCAGAACTGATAACCGAATTTTTCGGAAATCCAAACCGTCCGGTGGTCATATCAAATGCTTGCGTATCCGGTGCATCTGCCATGATCACGGCACAGCGCGAACTTCTTTCGGGAAGGTATGATTATGCGATTGTTACCGGTGCGGACGTCTTGTCGAAGTTTATCGTTTCCGGTTTCCAGTCATTCAAGGCATTGTCACAGGAAGTGTGCAGACCGTTTGATGCAAGCCGTACCGGGTTGAATATCGGGGAGGCGGCGGCAACTGTTATCATGGCCGAACATCCCGAAAATGAACGGAACAATGGCAATATTATATTGACTGCGGGCGCTGTGCGGAATGATGCCAATCATATATCCGGCCCTTCGCGTACCGGTGAAGGTTTGTATCTGGCGCTTCGGAATGTACTTAAAGGCATTGATCCCGGTGAAATTGCATTTGTAAACGCTCATGGTACGGCAACTCCATACAATGATGAAATGGAATCGGTAGCCCTGACACGTGCCGGATTGCAGGATGTGCCGGTAAATAGCCTGAAAGGGTATTTCGGACATACGCTCGGTGCTGCCGGCGTATTGGAAAGCGTCATATCTGCGCGCGCCTTAAAAGAGGGTACGATATTGAAGACTTACGGATTTGAAACACCGGGTGTTACGAATCCGCTTCACATCGTCAAGGAAACACAAGCTACGACCAAGCGCCGTTTCATAAAAATGCTTTCGGGCTTCGGCGGTTGCAATGTAGCGGTACTGTATACGAAACATTGAAAAGATGAATTATATAAAATCATATTGCCGGATTGTTCCGGGACGTGTTATACTGAATGGCGAGATTTATTTTGAGTCCGGCAGTAAGCCGTATGCGATGCAGGACTTTCTTTCTGCTGTCTATGACGGGCTGGGAGTTGAGTATCGTAAGTTTTATAAGATGGACACATTATCTAAGCTTGGATTTCTTGCGTCCGAACTTATTCTCGACGGGATCGACCGTGAAAAGCCGAAAGAAGATATGGGCATTGCGTTTTTCAACCGTAGTGCATCGCTCGAAGCGGATCACCGCTATCAGCAGACGATTCGGGATAAAAATGATTTCTTCCCTTCTCCGGCAGACTTTGTTTATACCTTGCCGAATATTGTGACGGGAGAACTCGCGATACGAAACAAAATATACGGAGAAACAACATTTTATATCATTCCTGATTTCCGGTGTGATTGCGTATGCGAGGCGATTGATACGATGATTCGTTACGGAGGTATGAAATATGTTCTGGGAGGTTGGACGGAAGTAGACATGATTTCAGGCGGGTTGAGTTGCCTCATGGTATTGTGCAGGGCTGAAGATGCGTATTTCGGAAAAAAAGACCTGATGATACCTTTGACGGATGATCATTTGGATGAGTTATATAATAAATATGAACTATAAAATAGATAAGAGTATGAATGAATTAATTTTAGAATTAAAAGATGAGATTATTAAAGCGCTGAACTTGGAAGGACTTCAGCCGGAGGACATTTCTGATGACGGTGAATTATTCGGTGACGGATTGGGTCTTGACTCCATCGACGCACTGGAACTGATCGTATTGCTTGAAAAGAACTACGGTATTAAATTGAAAGATCCTGCACAAGGCAAGGAGATATTCAAGTCCGTTCGCACAATGGCAGAATACGTACAGGCCAACAGGACAAAATAGACAGGATCAAACAATATGAACAAAGAAATCCGTATCACCGGAGCAGGCGTAGTATCGGCTCTTGGAATGGATAAAGCCGCGACGCTTGATGCAATCGTCAATCAACGGTCGGGAGTAGAGCCGGTAAAGTATCTTAAGACCTCGCATACCGGTCTTCCGGTTGGTGAAGTAAAGCGCAGCAATGACGAGCTTCGCGAGATGCTGGGCATTCCGTCCACGGAAGCTTTCATTCGTTCCTCATTGCTTGGGATACCTGCTGTCGAGGAGGCGTTGCGGCAAGCGCAGTTAGATGACCGTTCGTCGTTGCGTGTAGCATTCCTGTCGGGTATAACCGTAGGCGGTATGGATCAGACGGAACGGATGTATTCGGATTTCCTGCATAACGATTCAAAAAATGCTTACATCGAACTAAACGACTGCGGTGCATGTACGGGACAGATCGCGGATTATTTCGGTGGTTTTGATATGGTATCAACCATTGTGACGGCTTGCTCGTCATCGGCCAATACGATCATGATGGGCGCTGACATGATTAAAAGCGGGCGTGCGGATATTGTAGTTGCCGGAGGAACGGAATGTCTTTCCCGTTACCATGTGAACGGCTTCAATACGCTGATGATTCTTGACCGGGAGATCTGCAGGCCGTTTGACCGCGACCGTGCAGGAATTAACCTGGGTGAGGGGGCCGGTTATCTGGTGCTTGAGTCGGCTGAAACGGCGGAGCGTCGTGGCGTGACACCGATAGGCAAAGTGGCGGGATACAGGAATGTGTGCGACGCCTATCATCCTACAGCCTCGTCGCCCGGCGGCTTAGGGCCTTATCTTGCAATGAAAGGAGCGATTGAAGATGCGGGGTTGAAGCCGGAAGATATTGATTACATCAATGCACATGGCACCGGTACGCCGAACAATGATTTGACGGAAGGTCTGGCGGCAATGAAACTATTTGGTGAGAACGTACCGCCGGTTGCATCCATAAAAGCATATACGGGTCATACAACGAGTGCTGCCGGAGGTTTTGAAGCAGTCGTGTCATTGTTGGCTATTGAGCATAACTTCCTGCCTGTGAATATGAATTTCCGAAATAAAATAGAAGAGCATAACTTTACACCTGTCACAAATCCGAAGCCGGTACGTCCGGTAAGGTATATTCTATCCAACTCGTTTGGTTTCGGAGGAAATGATTCCGCTATTGTCTTATCAAAAATTTAGTTGGATATGTCGGTATATATACAATCAGCAAATCAAATATCGGCTCAGCAGCCCTTGTCGGATGAATGGTTTGATCGTCCGGTCTTTTATGACGGGATACGTGTACCGGCCATAGATCCGGACTTCAAAGACTATTTCTCTCCGATGGAAGCGCGGCGCAAGTGCACATTATTGAAACGTGCCGTAGTAACGTCGCGTCTGACGCTGAGGGACGCTTCGGTGGAAACGCCTGATGCGATCATTAGCAGTACCGGATTGGGATGTATCGAAAATACGGAAAAATTTCTGCGGTCGATCATGGAGAATGATGAGAAGTTTCTTCAACCGACATTCTTTATGCAGTCCACACATAATATACTTAGTTCGTCGATTGCCATAGAACTGAAATGTCACGGATACAACAATACATTCGTACACCGCGGAACATCATTTGAAAATGCCTTGCTGGACGCTTTTATGCAGTTTGAACAAAAACGTGTAAAGACGGTGCTGATAGGTGGATATGATGAATTGACCGATGATTATTTCAAATTCTTAGAACGCATTGGCATCTGGGATTTTGTACCCGGCCCGTCGCCTGAACGGAAGTGTTTTGCCGGCGACGTGGCGGTCAGCATGTTACTTGGTACGGAGAGAAACGGGGATACAATCTGTGAAATAAGCGATGTAGAGTTGATGTATAAACCGGCAGCCGACCGTTTACGGGAGCGTCTTGACCTCCTGCTTGCAAAAGCGGGATGCGGCTTGCCGGATATCGACGCCGTTCTGACAGGATTGAATACAAATCCGGCGAACGACAAAGTGTACAATGACGTAATCCTGCAACTCTTCGACAACTGTCCTGTCTTACAGTACAAACATCTGTTTGGCGAATCATTCTCATCCTCTGCTCTGGCCGTCTATGTGGCGGCGACCTGTTTGCATAAAAACAGGATTCCGTCTTTCCTGCCGGCGTACAATCCTCCGGCGCATTCCGGCGCTGTTGAAAACAGGCGTGATATCAAGGATATAAAACATATCCTGATATATAATCATTACAGAAACAAATCACACTCATTTATACTTTTATCATCATGTTCAAATTAATATGTTGTTCCATTATACAATGCTTATTCTTGGCTTTAGGGCAGGTTTTTCTTAAACTCGGCCTTGAAAAGGCGGAAAGATTCACATGGACATGGAAATTTTTCCGGGATTTCCTTACAAACTGGTGGTTACTGGCATCCGGACTATCCATGATAGCGGCTTCGATTCTCTGGTTTTACATCCTTAAGCGCCATGATCTCTCGCTTGCTTATCCGCTGATCAGTTTCAGTTATATTTTCGGGACATTGGCTGCGGTTTTCATTTTTCACGAAACGGTACCTTTGACACGTTGGGTAGGTGTTCTTTTTATCATGATCGGGGTCGCGTTTTTAACCCGCCCTGCATAGTCCGGTTACATAATTGTTCAGCTAAACATTTCAATCAGAGGCTGTGTCGAATGCGGAAAATATTTACAAAAACCGGCTACCGGATTCAGGGAATAATAGACTTTACTTATCCTCCTTTCCGAAAATTCATCTCTCCCCAATTGTACCGGTATGGCATTTGTGGCGGCGCTAATGTTGTATTTGATTGGGTACTGTACTTTTTCGTCTATAATTTCGTCATACAATACCGCGACATCGACCTGAGAATAGTCACTTTAAGCCCGCATATCGCCACCCTGATCCTGATCTTTCCGGTCATTACTTTTTCCGGATTTCTCCTTCAGAAATATGTTACCTTTACAGCTTCCAACCGGCGTGGCAGCATACAACTGGCACGTTACCTGATGATAGTCCTTATCAATCTGCTGATCAACTATGCCGGATTAAAAGTTTTTGTCGACGGATTTGCATTTTACCCTACCCCGTCTAAAATGATCATTACCCTGATTACGGTCGTATGCAGCTACATCGGACAAAAGAAATTTACGTTCAAAACCTCCTCCACCTCTCCGAACGAAATATCGGATAACGAGAAAAGATAAGGGATACACCCATAGTCATACGATCAGGCGAGATTATATGTTGTGAAACATTGTTATGTTTTATGGCAGATTTTATATATTTGTGGCTTTATTTGGAATAAATAATAACATCACTATTTAAATTTTTAATAAACATGAAAAGATTATCTTTAACAATCTGTGCCTGCTTATTTGTATTAAGCGCTTATGCACAATGGTCTCCGGCAGGAGATAAACTGAAAACGGAATGGGCGGAAAAGATTGATCCGCAAAACGTGTTACCCGAATATCCGCGTCCACTGATCGAACGGGATCAATGGAAGAACCTGAACGGCCTTTGGGAGTATGCCGTCGCTCCACGCGGAGCGGTAGAGCCGAACGGCTTTGACGGCAAGATACTGGTTCCTTTCGCTATCGAATCATCTCTTTCGGGAGTAATGAAAGAGGTGGGCGACGAATATGAACTGTGGTACAAACGCGAATTTGACATTCCTTCCAACTGGAAAGGAAAAAATATTGTATTAAACTTTGGCGCGGTAGACTGGAAAGCGGATGTATTTGTCAACGACGTTATGATCGGCTCTCACAAAGGCGGATATACTCCTTTCTCCTTTGATATTACGCCGTTCCTTACCGGAAAATCAAAACATAAGTTAGTCGTTCGCGTATGGGATCCCTCCGACAAAGGATATCAGCCGCGCGGCAAACAGGTGACTAAACCGGAAGGGATCTGGTATACTTCGGTGACGGGAATCTGGCAAACCGTATGGCTCGAACCGGTTTCGGCAAATCATATTACAGCGGTCAAAACGATTTCCTGCATTGAAAGCGGCTC
>JAIRKN010000056.1 GCA_031260095.1 Tannerella sp.
CTTTAAGCAGTGTCTTTATGTCATGAAAATGAAGGCCGGTAGTCGGTTCGTCGAAAATGAAAAGCGTACGTTCCTGCCTTTCCAGAGCCAGATAAGAAGCGAGTTTGACACGCTGGTTCTCGCCGCCGGATAAAGTAGAGGAGGTTTGTCCCAGTTTTATGTAGCCAAGTCCTACTTCCTGTAATGGTTTTAATTTCTTAACGACTTTTTTTGCCTGGGCGTCTTTTCCCTTTTCCAGAAATTCAATGGCCTGGTTTACCGTCATATCAAGTATGTCATAAATGCTGACGCCATGATATTCGACTTCCAGTACCTCCGGCTTAAATCGTTTTCCATGACAGACTTCACATTCCAACGTGATGTCTGCCATAAACTGCATCTCGACCGTTATTTTTCCTTCTCCCTTACATTCTTCACACCGGCCGCCTTCTTTGTTAAACGAAAACCAGGCGGGTATGTATCCCATTTGTTTCGACAGGGGCTGATCGGCAAAGAGTTTACGGATCTCATCATACGCGCCGATGTATGTCACGGGGTTGGAACGGGAGCTTTTACCGATCGAGTTCTGATCGATAAATTCGATCGCTTTTATCTGACGGGTATCGCCGCTTATCGAAGAGCACTCGACCGACGGCGGCGCATCGTCCAATATACGTTTCACCCCTTCATAAAAAATATCCCTTACCAGAGAGCTTTTTCCTGATCCGCTGACCCCCGTAACAACGGTCATCACATGCAAAGGGAACTTAACGTCTATATTTTTCAGATTATTCCTCCGCGCCCCTTTTATCTCGATATACTGATTCCACGGACGTGTACGTGCCGGCGCTTCGATCCGTTCTTCACCGGTAAGATAACGTACGGTATAGCTATCACTCTTTTGCAAATCCGCAACAGGCCCCTGGTATACAACCTCGCCTCCAAGACGTCCCGCATCAGGTCCGATATCAATGATGTAGTCAGCCGCCCGGATAATTTCTTCGTCATGCTCCACCACAACGACCGTGTTTCCGATAGCCTGCAGTTGTTTTAATACTTTTATAAGCATGTTCGTATCGCGCGAATGAAGACCGATGCTCGGCTCATCAAGGATATACAAAGAACCGACCAGACTGCTGCCCAGTGAGGTGGCCAGGCTGATCCGCTGACTTTCACCTCCCGATAATGTGGAGGATAAACGATCCAGCGTAAGATATCCCAGTCCCACATCGAGCAAAAATTGCAGGCGGTTCGTTATTTCGGTAAGCAGACGCTTGGCAATTACGGTATCCGTCTTATTCAATTCTATTTGATCGAAAAAGGATTTTAATTCATTGACCGGCATGGTAACTAATTTCGCAATATCCATCCCACCCACTTTCACATACATGGCCGCCGGTTTCAAACGACTCCCCTTACAGGCCGGACAGACCGTCTTTCCCCGGTAACGGGCCAGCATCACGCGATACTGTATCTTGTAGAGGTTACTCTCCACATGCCGAAAGAAATCATCAATGCCATGCACACCTCTTGCCCCATGCCATAACAAGTCTTTCTCTTTATCCGTTAAATCATAATAGGCACGATGTATCGGGAAGTCATATTTTGCACTGCTTCTTATAAAATTCCGAAGCCATTCGCTCATTACTTCTCCTTTCCAACAAACAACAGCCTCTTCGTAAACAGACAGGCTCTTATCCGGTACGACAATGTTTTCATCTACCCCAAGCACTTTCCCGAAACCTTCACATACCGGACAGGCACCGACCGGATTATTGAAGTTAAACATCCTGTCCGAAAGCTCTTCGAATGTAATGCCGTCCGCCTCAAACCTTTTTGAAAATTCATGGACTTCAGGTTTCTCCGATACATACACTTTCAACCGGCAGACATCATGGCCCTCAAAAAATGCCGTTTCGACAGAGTCTGCCAGCCGGTTCTTCAGTAATTTGTCGTCAGATACGGTCAATCGGTCTATCAGGATCTCCACGCTTTTTGATTTCAGCAGCTTTGCATCACCCAACACCTCCTGAATACGATATACTTTATTCTTTATTTCCAAACGCGCATATCCCTCTTTATGAAGTATCTCAAGCTGCTCTTTTAATGTCCGCCCTTCGGGAATAATGAGGGGAGCATATACGGCAAAACGGGTGCCGTCCGGATAGGACAAGGCCTTATTAACTACATCGCCGACCTGATGCTTTTTAACTTCCATACCGGAAATGGGAGAAATTGTCTTCCCGACACGGGCAAAAAGCAAACGCATGTATTCGTAAATTTCGGTTGACGTACCCACCGTGGAACGCGGATTACGTGCACTTACTTTCTGTTCGATCGCAATGGCCGGCGGTATTCCTTTTATATAGTCACATTCGGGTTTGCTCATCCTGCCGAGAAACTGGCGCGCATACGAAGACAGACTCTCCACATAACGCCGCTGGCCTTCTGCATACAACGTATCGAACGCCAGCGAAGACTTTCCGCTGCCGGATAAACCCGTCACGACCACTAATTGATCGCGCGGAATCCGAACATCTATACTTTTCAGATTATTCACACGGGCTCCTTTTATAAAGATATACCCGTCACCACTTTTCGCGTTCTTATCTGTTTTTATTTTTTGAGTAGTTGCGTTCATTTTATCCCTCATCCATAATCACATTAATCTTTCTATTGATAACCATTATGCCAACATTGAAAATCGGATTTGCAAAAATAGTGCAAATCGAATACAATACAAAATAAGCTTTTGTTTTTATTTCCGAGGTGCAGTCAATCTCCTTTCAACTGAAAAAAGTAGTGCAATATTTTTTATATGAAGCAGTCTTCATATATTTACCGGGACGGATCAAATATAATATTCCGCCACATCAAAAATTCCGGCCCGGATGGCATATCTTATCGCTTCATGAAGACTGTTTACTTCTAACTTTCTGAATATATTCTTACGATGAGAATTTACGGTATGGAAACTTACATTTTTCTCATAAGCGATTTCTTTTGTTGTTTTTCCCAAAGCGATTTCGTGCAGAATCATTTTTTCCGATGCGGTCAGACTTACGGGAATAGCATCCGTAACAACTTTGCCGTTTAGAATCTGTTCGGCGGAATCACAGACATAAGGTATATTATTTACGACATTATGCAATGCATTCATAATCTCCTTTGAGGAATCCTGCTTCATCACTATACTAATCGTAGGTTCGTTGATTAAAACATGTCGCAAAAAATGTTCGCTTAATTCATCAGAGAAAAGTAACCAGAACGATTCTTTGGCGGCAATCTTTAAATTCAACATTTGCTGCATGGAAACAAAATTGAACAAAGTATAATCCAATACAACAAGAGCGTCCGGATATATTCCCAGTTTCTCCTGCAATTCATTTGTCGTTTCAACCCGAAGAATCGTATCCACTCCCACTTCTTTTAAAAGAGCCGAAATTCCTTCACTTGTAACAAATTGATTATCCGCCAAAATACAAACTTTCATGTTGTGATTTTTAATAAGAATTGTTTTTGCAAAGATAAATATTTTGCAAAAGATAAAAATACCACAAATGTGCTATTTTTTTTGAATGTACATCTGCGTATCTTTGTGCGGTAAAAATTTAAAAAAAAAGAATATGGCTAAGATTGCAAAAAAATTGACAGACCTTGTAGGAAACACTCCTTTGTTGGAGTTGGAAACATTTAGTAAACAGCATGATTTGGATGCGCACCTGATCGGGAAATTAGAGTATTTCAATCCGTTAGGAAGCGTTAAAGACCGAATCGCCTTTTCAATGATTGAAGACGCAGAGAGCAGAGGACTTTTAGTCCCCGGTTCGGTAATTATTGAGCCGACAAGCGGAAATACAGGCATTGGCCTGGCGTTCGTATCGGCAACGAAAGGTTATCGACTGATCCTGACTATGCCCGAAACGATGAGTCCCGAAAGACGTAACCTTTTAAAAGCTTTGGGTGCGGAACTGGTTTTAACTCCCGGACCGGAAGGGATGAAAGGCGCTATCGAGACTGCCGTTAAGTTAAAGACGCAAACTCCCGGAGCAGTGATCCTTCAACAATTTGAAAACCCGGCTAACCCGGCCGTGCATTTTCATACAACAGCTGAAGAGATCTGGCGGGACACAGATGGAAATGTTGACATTTTCGTTTCAGGAGTAGGTACGGGCGGAACGGTCAGCGGTGTTGGTAAACGCCTCAAAGAACTTAAAGCAGAGGTGCAGATTATTGCTGTGGAACCCTCCGATTCTCCGGTTCTATCCGGAGGAAATCCCGGTCCACATAAGATACAGGGCATTGGTGCAGGTTTTATTCCTAAAACGTATGACGCAGGAGTCGTGGATAAAATCATTCCCGTAACGAATGATGACGCAATACGGACAAGCCGCAAACTGGCGCGAACGGAAGGCTTACTCGTCGGCATCTCTTCCGGAGCAGCGCTGTATGCAGCCACACAATTAGCACAATTGCCCGAAAATAAAGGTAAGAATATTATTGTTATTCTCCCGGATACAGGGGAACGTTACCTGTCAACTATTCTTTATGCTTTTGATGAATATCCGTTATAATCCGGCCGGGTAAGTATGGATCATTCAATATGAACCGGCTTACCGGATCCCGGTAGGAAACTTCTAAAAACCCCAAAATCAAGCCTTACGACAGAGGCAAAAGCAGAGTTTACGATGAAGTAAATGAGTATTTTGCCGGCAGCGCGTAACGCCGAGCTTGGGGTTTTTAGAGTTTCT
>JAIRKN010000072.1 GCA_031260095.1 Tannerella sp.
AAATCCTCGGAACCACGTTCATATTCTACTGTTTTAAACCCATTCAGCCAATGTTCCACATGATTATTGGGAAACACTTTGATTACCGCCAGATTCCATTGACCAACGCCGCTGAAACGTATATTCCTGGGGGCTATCAGGTCATAAAGCCCGGCACATGCGCGGCTTCCCGGAAATGTCGTATACAGTTTTGCATCCGGATGATTCCGGTCGTCCAGAATCTGATATTCAAGCCCGAAAGCGGAACCTTTTTGTTTTTCTCCTTCCGTCACAAAATATTTGATACCACTATTGGCGCCTTCCGTAATTTTAAACTCCAGACTAAACTCAAAAGCAGCATATTCACCGATTGTTACAATATCCCCGCCATGCGCCGACTCGCCTCCGCCGGAGCGCAATACCGTAATCATTCCATCACCGATTTTCCAGCCCTTATCCGGGAACGCATCTTTATGGGCACCACGCCATCCGGCGTTCGTTTTTCCGTCAAACAATAACTTCCAGCCGCCGGCGCTTTCTTTAGAAGACAGGACATTCGGAATCCGGTTTACTTCCGGCGCCAATGTTCCCTGCATCAGATGTTCTCTTATATTATCCGTCATAATACGGATATTCTTCCACTTAATTTCTTTACCGTCCTGAGCGTCATTATTTCCGATACTGTGTATCTGAAAAGCAATAAACCCTTTGGATGTTGCATTATCAAGCAGATTGGCCGTATTCACACCATTCAGCCAGATGCGGATCGTATCCCCGAAGGCTTCTATCCGGTAATGATTCCAATCACCTTTCTTATAAGCGGCGTTCCCCAACGGATATCCCTGTAATGTAACCAGCCACCCGCGACGTGCTTCATCATAAATACCTCCGCTCCATGCACGGTCGGAAGGGTCTATTTCACACTGGTAACCATGCACGCGGCCATTGTCATAATCCGGACGGCTTTCGCTACGGAACTGAACGCCCGAATTAAGAGCCGGATCACACAATACATCAAACTCCAGTATAAAATCACTATAATCCAGTTCGGTTGCCAAAAAACTGCTTGGCTGCCCTTTTACGGAGACGCCGATAAGCATCCCGTCTTCTGCACGATACGGCGCTTTCCCGTTCAGTTGATTAAAACCGGTAAGATCTTTCCCATTAAACAAATCCGTCCATCCGTCACCGGACGTACACGAACTAAACATCACAACAAAACTTACTGCAAAATAAAAAAATGTTCTCATGACTTTTTTGTATTAATATAATTATTCTCAAGTATATAAAAATCTAACATCTTAAAAATACCGTGTATTTGCACCCAAAGATATGAAATATTTTTATTTCCAAAAACAATTTATAAAAATATTACCCTTCATAGGGGCAGAGGGATGTTGATGTTAGAATGGGTATCCGATGGCAATGTGGAAACCGATGCCTTCCCAGAATTTAGGGGTGTTGAAGTACTTCTTTTTACCTGTATAGACCGGCGCGCCATTCTCATCTATATTTTGTACCTTCCTGACGTCATACGGAAAATGTAACGCATAACCAATGTCGAAGCGGAAGACAAACATATCCATATCATAACGGAAGCCGATCCCCGTCCCAAGAGCAATATCATTCAAGAAATGTTTCCACTGGAATGTGCCGCCGGGGCGCGTCTCATCTTTACGAATTAACCAGACATTCCCGGCATCTACAAAGACGGCAATGTCCAGATTGCCCACAAGACGCCCCCGGTATTCTATGTTAGCCTCCAGTTTCCAGTCGCCGTTCTGGTCGATATAGGTATAAGGGTCATCCGGATTCGGTATAAAACGTCCCGGACCGATACTTCGTATCGTGAAAGCGCGGATACTATTCGCGCCGCCCACATAGAAACGTTCATTGTAGGGAGCCGTCACGGCGTTGCCGTAACTGTAAATAATGCCTCCGCCTATTCGCATGGCCAGTCGCTGATTACGGTCGATGTAGTGATTATAACGCAATTCGGAGGTTGCTTTTAAGAACTGGGCATAAGGAATCTTCATGATTCTCTTTTCTTTATTAAAACTTTTGCCCAATGCCGCATAAACGCCCGATACAAGATTGCCCGCTTCGGAAACGGTAAACCGCCACCAGGTCTTGCTCCTCTCCTCGCGCAACGAAGAATTATCAAGCGTATAGGAATATCCGATGGAGGGAATAAATTGATCCTGCAAACTCTGATACAGATTCGGATTATAGTTAAGTATGGTATTGGTTTTGTAGAGCTTATTAAATACCAGTTTGAAGGGAGTAAACGAATGGCGGCGTATCGGGTTGGGCACAAATTCATAGGAAAGACTGCTTCCGACCGTAAATGTCCTGAAATAGTTAGCCCTGTTCAAGACACTAATATCCAGATCGAGATGCGTCGAAGCCGAGAAATCATAGGCCCTGCTGCCAATCCGGGGCAATACAAGACGCGGAAAAACAAGGCTACCCCGAACGCCCGTCTGATAGTGATTAAGGATGCCCGTCTTCTTGGCGGAAGCCCTTTTGGTATTCCATTCATAAGAACCGTAAACGGACGCCGTAAATACCTCCCCGCCACCGAATACATTCCGACGGGTCAGATTCAACGAAGCGCCCGGACCTGTATAATTATTATCCGTCGTCGTGGCCCTGACTTCGAATACTCCGTTCAGCGGATAATCGTATGATGTATTGATACGGACGTTCATGGTGTCGGACGTCCGCAATGTATCTTTCGGCATAAACTGTATTTCGGCGAAGCGGAAAATATCCAGCCGGTTAATTGCCGTCCGCGTCTCTGTTTGCTTTTTCAAAGAATATAACTCCCCGTGTTTGAACTTCAGTTGGTCGTATATAACAGACGGACGTACCCGTAATTTTCCTTCATAATAAATTAATAGATCCTTATAATAAAGACTGTCTAAAGGCTTCTCATTATCATAGCCGTTCAGATGAACGGAAATATTCCCGATTCTCCAGGGTCGCAGGATCGAACGAGGCGCTCCCTGTTTCAGGCCGGCCTTTATAGCGACTTTGTGCGGAGAGAGAGTAGAATCCGCCTGATAAACGATATATTCGGGTCTGAAGAAATAATATCCGTTATTACGCATAATGGTAGAAATGCGCTGCCTTTCGGCTTCCAGTTTGTCGGTACTGAACAGATCGCCCTTGCGGACAAGCCGCTCCGCTTCATTCAGCCGGAGTAATGTATCGCCGCGGTGCTGCATTCGTCTCCATTCAATAGAATCAATGATATAAGGTTCATTCAAAGTAATTTTATAACCGGCTTTCGCTTTGCGGGGATCCTTCTTATCGGGTATGATCTCATAATCCGCCTCCCCGTTAAAATATCCGTTACTGTGCAATATATTCCGAACAATTTTGACCCGGGTTTCAGGATTCACCGTAGATACCAGAACCGGTTTGGCGGCCAATAAATTCATCATCATACGGCTAAAGGGGTCTTTCTTATTGACGTATCTATTATATACCCACAATCCCAAAGGTATGGGCGTTCTGACGGAAGAACTCCCCAGCAGTGCATTGTTGGGAGAATAGACAAAAGCGCGTTCTATCTTATCTAATACTTCGTCATCCACTTTTATACTGTCTTCATCCGTAATATGTATGCCGGTCATTCCGGTATATAACACTTCGCCTGTCGGTAAACTTTTAGTTGTAGAACATGCCGTAACGGTCAGAAGAAATACGCCTGTACAAAATTGTGCAAACCGAACGAATCGTTCATAAAATCCCGATCGTCCGTATCTATTGACTTTTAATGATCTGTTCCTTCTTCGCGTCATACCGGTCTGCAATTTTATTTTGTTATTTCTCCGGGTCTTCATTCGGAAGCTCCGGTTCCTCGGTCGGTTCCGGCTCCTCCGCTTCTTCTTCGGGGACAATGCGATCCTCTTTCCTTAAAATAAATAAGTCCCTGAAACGCTTTACTTTTCTTCGCAAGCTAAAACTTGCTCCGATTTTCCCAATCTCATTTTCAAAGAGATTTTCATACTCTTTATTCATGAATACTTTAACGGCCCTCGAACCGTCTGTATCCAGCATATATTCCAATGAAACGTCATCCAGAATAAGCATATTCCTGCCGTTGAGATTCGTCAGCGAATCTTTGGGGTTGTTGGTGGAAACACGCAGACCCAGCGTCGCATTCAAACGTTCATTGAGAAATCCCTTATAGAAACGTCCCAGGTAATCGACGCGACGTCCCATACCGGATGTTCCGTCATACATTTCTACATCAAAAGATAAAGGCACATCATCCCCGAACAAATTGCCCAGTATATTCTTTATTTCACGCTGCAACAAACTGTTCAGGGCAACGCCCACATCCAGGTTATACGTTCCCGTACCCTGGCCGGCAATATATACGCCTGTCACAAGTAAACTCACCGCTTGTTTGCCCCGTTCTTCTTCTCCCATAGAAGTCAACTGATTCTGGACGGTTGCATTCGCCGGAGCCTCCAAAACAAATTGCAGCGAAACATCCTCCAACTTATCCTTCAACTGAATACCCGTATTGAAATCCACCATTTGTTTTTGTCCGCCTATATCGGCAGCCGCACGTATACGCGAATATGCGGTAATGTTCAGATATGGGTTCATCACGTCCCCATTCCAATCCACATAACTCCCGTTTCGGATCGTGAAGTCGGTTAAGGGAATAACCGGAATAGTATAACGTATCATACCGTCGGATAAGGTATACCTTCCGTTTAAACTCATATCCCCCTGCGCAGAGTATTGTAAAGACAAATCTCCACCACCCTTCAACTCTACAAAGTTAGATTGCTCTTCGTCCAGATCGACCCTAACCTTTGCCACAGGATCAATATTAATATACAAAAGAACTTTTATTCCGCTTGCCATGGCTACGTTACGCGCCCCCCGGACAAAATTAAACGGGCGACGCGTACGGCCGGGAAGTGTATCGGCAAAATAGGAGAATGTAACAAGATCACTGAAACTATCCTGTACTTCCAATGGAGAATCAAGCATTACATAGGTGAGATTCGTATTGCCCAGAATATGTAAATTACCACGCAAATGTAATGCCTGCAACGGGCCGTTCAGGGTCGTATTCAGATTCAGGAACAACCGTCCGTAAGCAAGACTTCCGGGTGTCCTCTTTGAATCCATCAGTTGCAGGTTGGTCGCGGAAACCTTAAGGTTGACCGTCGGACGGCTTGTATTGGTCGCATCAATCGTCCCGTCAATCACCACAGGATTATTTTTCAACGCATAGATACTGTAATTATCCAGACGGATCCTGTTTTTTGTTACTTTTACAGGCTTATCGTCAAAACGCAGGGAAGTGGCTGCAGGAACTACATAAATAGAGCCTTTATCTATCTGTAATGCTCCATCCACGAGCGGATTTTTATCCGTACCCGTTATAGAGAATTTACCCAGCAAGGCGCCGTCCAGACGCGCTATTTGGTCCGGTATCATCGCATTGAACATATTCAACGGCAATTTATTAATGGAGATGTCCCCTTGAAGACTGTTTTCAAACGGTCCCTCTTTATACAAAACATAAAGGGATGCGATCTCCGACATATCATGGAAAGCATGTAAATCTACCTGATGTGTTCCGTCGTCCACCGGCATATAGGTCGCATTCAGCAACAGTTCACCTATGCGGCCGTTCTCATAATACAAATCGTCGATATTTCCATCCGCCACGATCATGAAGGAATTTTCCGCCGGCTCGTATCGCAGCGTTGCATTCAACAATCCTTTTAATGGAGGAAGCACCGCAAATCCTGCCGAAAGGTCTGCCAGATCAATCTGATTCAATTCAATCATCATCTCTTTCATGGATTCGGAACTTTCATCGGAATGAATCCATAACGAAGCATTAGAGCTGCCTTCCAGTCGTAAATCGGCTTCCATTTCCTTTAAACTCTTGAAACGGAAATAATGATTATCATTCAGCGTAAAAGGCATATAAGCAATCACCGGTTTTTCAGGATAGAGATGAAAGTCAAATCCTTCTGTGGCCTTTTCTATCTTTATACCCAGATGCAGTCCTTCTTCTCCGCGGCTATTGATATATGAAACAAAAATATCGCCCATCCCTTTGCGAATGTATCCGTGTGCCTTGGTCCGAAACGCTTCCTGATTACGGAAACGGTTTTTTGCCACATTCGCTTCATATTGCAATCCCAGCGTATCCTGCCATATATCTAACCGGATCGTATCTATCTTAAACGTATCACTTACTAATGAGAGGACTGTTCCGTCGACATTCAACCCTTCGTCCGGCGAAATCGTGGCATTCAGGCTCAACGTTTCAAAAAACACATCAAACTCCTGCATGAAATTATAGACCGGGTTGTCACGCCCGGCATTTATTCGTATCGACAGATCCGGAAATTCGGAACGTAACTCCTGAATGTGAAGGGTGGAATCATGCTCCAGTTGTTTTTTCAGTTCTCCTGATAAATAAGAATATTTATCGGCCAGGGTATTCATATCGGAATTTCCCGTCAACATTACGTCCAGATCTCCGGCATGAAATGAGGCTCTTACCGTGTCTTCACCCGAACGGAATCCAAGTGTCAGCATTTTAGGCTGTATCGTTTGTTTTTCGAATATCAGGGAGCAGTTACCCAGTGTAATATCCAGCGAATGTTCCTTATCCAGATCGGACGCTATTTCCGAATATACCTGAAACGATGTGGCCAGCGGTGTATCCGTCAACTTTAATCCGTATAGATCAAGCGTATCCATATCAATAATAATTATTCCGCCGACCTCTTTCTTTTTGATATCGCCCTCTATCGAAATGTGCCCCTTGATCAGCGAACAGTCGCTATTTATTTCGGCCAACAAATGGTTGTTTTTCAGATTTCCCGACAGTGAAATATCCGAAACGAAAGCATTACCGTAACATACATTACTCACTTTGCCCTCCAACTCCGCCCATGTGGAGGCATGATAGAGATCCGTGCCTTTCCCCTTTGCACGTACAAACGCATTCAGGCACATAATGGAATCATCCGGCATAAAGTGGACAGGCTCCAGACTGTCTACTTCCAGATGCGCTTCGTAACTGTTCCGAAGCAGATGATAATTTCCCGATAAATGAATTTTTCCGCAACCTTCCCGGAAGATCAGATCGGTAGCATACAGCCCCTTATTTATATCCAAACGTCCGGTCAGGCTCATGTCTTCGGGGATACGGATACGGTTCTGCGGAGAGAGCATACCTGCCACAAAGGCCATATCTTCCGTACGAATATTATAATGAACCGTTCCCGTACGGAGATGTTCGTCCGTAACCGACCGTACGGATCCGGTTATATTCATACGAAAAGCGCCGGGCAAAGAGGCTTCCAGTTTATCCAGCCTGATATTGTCCGGATTTCCGTTGGCGCTCAACTTTATTTGCAATGAAGTGTTCGGATAATATTTTCGGAAATTTTCCGGCATGTCCCCCGCTATCAGCATTACATCCTGCTTGCCGACAAAACCGGAGACGTTTACGGACATGATGTCATCCGGCTTCATCCGGTCAATGCTCGTCCGGGGAACAATGGCCTGTAATTGTAACGTCGAATGATCCGTTCGGAGAGAAAATGCCGGTATATTGACGTGTATGCTGTCTGATTCGATACGGCCGGTAAGGGAACGGATCTCCATACCGGAGCGTTCGGCCGCGCTGCCTTCCCTCAATATCGCACGAATGTTATTCCCTGTCCCGTAATACAGCGAATCAAGGGCTAAGCGTACATCCGATAGGAAGATATGCGATAGATCAAACCCCGGCGCCGGTTCATTCGAATCCGTTCCATAAAATATCTTCGGCATATTCAATTGTAGCTCCAAAGCCCCATAAACGTCTTTCCCCAGGTCGACAACGCCATTGGATAATTCTGCTTCATCCGTTTTTAAATCAAGATAGACGGAATCGCATGGCATCCGGCAGCGAAAAGACACGTCGCGTACCGTCACTTTTCGCAGATCCAGATGCCAGTTTACTTCGGAGGTTGAAGGATCTGCAACGGTTGTATCACACACGAACAGATCAATGTCGGCATCCGACAATGTCACGTTGTTCAGTAAGGCATACTCCGCCGGCAGGTTCACCGAGTCTGCTTTCAAAAAAACATCCCCGGCATACCCTTTCACAATCACCCCGTTTATCAGATTACCGGTATTCAGATACAAAGACTTCAGACGTATCCCATTAACCGCAATATTCCCCTTCAACAAAGGCATAAGCCCCACCTCAACCGTCAGTTTATTCAGATAAAGCACGGTATCACGGTCTGCAACGTCAAGCACACACACATTACACGCCGAAAGATTTAAAGGAAAAGAAAGCCGGAGCCGGTCAAACCTGATCTTCATATCAACCTTTTCAGCAACATAATTCGTCACGATCTTCACCGCCACACGCTGAACAGGAGGTATATATAAAGCGATAAATACCAATAACACGAAAATTACCGGTACTAAAAATACAATCCCTATTCGCTTTATCCAGACACGCATACACACATATTATAATTGAGACAAAGATAATACAAAAGCTCTTAATTCCAAC
>JAIRKN010000127.1 GCA_031260095.1 Tannerella sp.
CCGCCACACCCGGTACATATCGCGGATCTCATCCGGGATTTCAATCCATGAATCGGTCCGGTTCAATTCCTGTGCAACAAGTTCTTTCGCAAAAATAGGATAAAGTTCCTCCGGTTTCAGCGGTTGTTTTGTCGCAGGATGAAGCGGCGGTAGGGGTTTGTTTTTCATATCTGCCACAATATTATACCATGCGGCCGGGATGTCTTTCTCTTCCAATAAAAATTTTTTCGTTGACATAATGTTAATTATTTTGATGCTATTTCTTTCAATTTGTGAGACAAATATAGTGTAAACTGAGAAAATCACAAAATAAATCCTTTTATTTTTATTTTTTTATTTCCGCTCCGAATAATCCGTCGCGTTACAAAGGTGAAATAATCCGGTGTAATAAATAAAAAAGACCGGTTATCGTAAAAATAACCGGTCTTTTAGATGTATCTCAGAATAATTTATTTTGCTTTCTTAACTTCGAGTAATTCAACTTCAAATTCAAGCGTGCTGTTCGGTTTGATATTCGGATTATTTTGACCATAAGCTAATTCCGTCGGTATCCACAGCGTATATTTAGAGCCTACAGGCATCAATTGCAAACCTTCGGTCCATCCCGCTATCACACCATTTAAAGGAAATGAAATCGGTTCGCCACGCCCGATAGAGCTGTCAAATTCAGTGCCATCCAGATATTTACCTATATAATGAACAACGACAGTATCAATAGCAGCAGGTTTTGGCCCCGTACCTTCCGTAATAACTTTGTATTGAAGGCCACTTGGTGTAGTGATAACACCACTTTTCGTTTTATTTTCAGCTAAGAATTTATCACCTTCCGCTTTATTATCATTCGCTACACGATTTTGCATGTTCCTAAAAAATTCATTAATAAACGCATTCGCCGCCTGTTCATCCTTTCCTAAAAACAACGAATCATCAGAATTATCTATTCCTACCATAAAACCTGCTAAAAAAGCATCAATATTTCCCTTTATAGGCCAGCTTTCCATCTGTCTTTTCATATTCGAAGCCTGAGCTTTACCAATGATAAAACTTACGCTATCCACATCAGAAGTTAATTTTGCAGAACCCATAGATTTCTTAGAATCACAAGACGTAAAAGCGATTCCCATCATTACCACAGCCATCATGGCTAATAAACCAATTTTCTTCATTTTCTAAATTTTATAATTATGTTAAACAATATCTAATAATTCAACGTCAAAAACCAGCGTACTGTTCGGGCCAATCGCATCTCCTGCCCCACGTTCGCCGTAAGCAAGTTCAGAAGGTATGAACAACCGCCATTTGGAGCCTGTTTCCATCAATTGTAACGCTTCGACCCAACCCGGTATAACCTGCGACACTCCGAAAACGGCCGGTTCGCCACGTTGTACGGAACTGTCAAATACAGTACCATTCACAAGCGTACCATGATAATGACATTTTACTTTGTCGGTAGCCCCTGGCCTGGCGCCGGTACCTTTTTTTAATATTTCATATTGCAACCCACTCGGTAAAGCAACTACACCTGCTTTTTTCCTGTTTATTCTGAGAAATTCTTCTCCTGCTTCTTTATTTAATTGAATCTGTTCGGCTTGAAGTTTTACAAAATAAACATTCATTATTTGTTTGGCTTCATCATAAGAAATTTCAGGTGTTTTTTCAGATAAAACGTCATTCACGCCTTTTATAAAGTCTTCTATTTTCAACTCTTTTATACCTGAAGTAAGAAAATTATTTCCTATACTCAGTCCTAACGCATAACTTATTTTATCCATATTTTTTCTTCAAGCTTTATAATCAGGTTGCAAAGGTAATCTTTTTATTTGTCTAACGTAATACTTTTTCTTTTTTTTTTCGCAAAGAGTATTTTTTTCCTGAAATATCATAACTTCGCAATATAAATGAGTTCATGTATCTAAAATAAAATAAATATGAAAAATTTAGTAATTCTTACAGGTGCAGGTATGAGCGCCGAAAGTGGAATATCAACGTTTCGCGATTCAAACGGATTATGGAATAACTATCCTGTAGAAAAAGTAGCTACGCCGGAAGGTTTTACTACTAATCCCCAGTTGGTTCTGGATTTTTATAATTACAGGCGACGGGAACTTCTCAAAGCCGAACCGAATGAAGGACATAAGGGCCTCGCCAAGTTGGAAAAATATTTCGAAGTGCATATTATTACACAAAACGTAGATAACCTGCATGAACGTGCAGGAAATACTCATGTGGTACACTTACACGGCGAACTGATGAAATCATGTTCCGTAAAAAATACGGATAAAGCTTTTTCCCTGTCGCCTGAAAATCCCGACATCCACCTGGGAGATAAAGCGCCTGACGGAGGACAGTTACGTCCATTTATTGTATGGTTCGGAGAAGCCGTTCCAAAAATAGAAGAAGCTATCCAATATGTGGAATCGTCGGATATATTTGTAATAATAGGCACTTCACTTAATGTATATCCGGCTGCCGGTTTACTAAATTATGTTCGGAAAGGACAACCCATCTTCCTTATTGATCCGAAAGAAGTAAATACTTACCGAAACGATATTAAATTTATTAAGACAGGCGCTTCGGAAGGTGTAAAAATATTAATGGAAGAACTCAAAAAAATGATTTAAAAACAGATGAAAATCTACTTACTTTCAGGAATAGATAATTTATAAATCAGAAACATCAGAACAACCTGTCGAATAACTTTAAAAATTTTTGTAACAAAAAATATCCTTTTATCGTCTTTTCTATAAAAGCGCTTTGAAAGATCATTTATCAAATAACAAACATCTAAAAAATAAATCATTATGGAAAAAGGTATTTTTATAACATTATTGACAGTGATTATGAGCCAGGGTTGTTTTTTCAAAGGTATCAGCCAGGTAACTGAAATGAGTAACAAAGTTACGATTGAACAATTGTTTACTGATTTTGCCAAGGAAAAAAATACAGTACGAATAAAAATAGGTAGCTTTACTATGGCATTGACACGAATATTTACGGGTACAAAAGGCATTTCCGGCGTTGAAGTTTATTCTTTCGATGAATGTAATAGCGTGGTGAAAAATAAATTCAATACCGCTATCCAAAATCTGAAAGATCAATCTTATGAAACGCTTCTTTCCACCAGTAAAAACGGTGAAACAACAAAAGTATTTTTAAAGATGAAAAATGACTTTATCAATGAGATTGTTGTCGTAACCGGGGGAGATGGCCCTGCCATGATAAGAATCAAAGGAAAAATAAAGCCGGATGATATTCAAAGTGTGATTAACGAAAATAAAAAATAAAGATTGTTCGAATGACCGCCGGAAGTTTCAAACAGGTTTATTTATCCCTGCATCCGAAGTTATACAGAGTGGCCTGTACAATCCTTAAAAATACGGAAGACGCTGAAGATATTATTCAGGATACATACTGTAAACTTTGGGATGATCGTAAAAAACTTGTTGATATACAGAAACCGGAAGCATATTGCGTAACACTTGTCAAACATTTATGTATGGATTTCCTGCGTTTATCGAAAACGGCGCAAAACAACCATCACATTGATGATTATGATTTTCCCGATTATTCTACCAATGCAGAAAACAGAATAGAAGACAGGGAAACTATAAGGAAAATTAAATCTATCATACGTAGTTTGCCAGAAAAACAACAAAGAATATTAAATTTACGCGGATTTGCCGATTGTTCACTGGAAGAAATAGAAAAAATAACAGGAGAAAGCGCCGTAAATGTAAGGGTCTTACTTTCAAGAGCACGTAATACATTAAAAATGAAATTAAAACATTGAGATATGACTGACGAAAAAAAAATAGAACGATTATTGACGGCTTTTTACAATGGGGATACCACACTGGAAGAAGAAGCCTTATTACAGAAATTTTTCAATGATACAAATATTTCTGAAAATTGGTATGCGGACAGGGATTTATTTCATGCCTTATATGATTCCTCACACATCCATATTTCGAAAGATTTTTTGGAAAGACTGGAACATCAGATTGACAATCATATAAAAAAGACCGGTAAAGCAAGCCGAACTAAAGTCAAACGCTTATTTATCAGCATAGGAAGTGTCGCCGCTGCCGTATTGCTTTTTGCAGGGATATTTTTCTTCCACGACAAATATTCCGTTAAAAACGATGTACTAACAGATACTTTTACTGATCCCCTGGAAGCTGCCATAGTAGCGGAAAAAGTATTAGCACTGGTTTCTTCCAATCTGAATAAAGGACTTTTTCCCTTAGAAAAACTAAAAGAAAATATGAATAAAACAAATGAATTACTAAATGAGAGTTTAAATTTAAAATAAATAATTATGAAAACAAAGAGTTTATTATTAATGATATGTTTGCTATGCAATAGTATTATTTATGCACAAAGCAGTACGATAAACAAACTATTTGATAAATATGAAAATGAAGATGATATTACCGTCATCTCTATATCAAAAGCTATGTTTAAAATGATACCCGAAAATATAAATACAGGCGATGTGAATATTAAAAATATCATACATAAAATAGAATCCATGCGTATTATTACCTCGAATAATGCTAATCTGAAAGAAAAAATGAGTTCGGAATTCAAATCCTCTGTTAACGGTAATAAAGATTATGAAGAACTTATGCGTGTCAAAGACGGTAAATCAAACATTACTTTTAATGCCAGAAAAAAAGGGGATATAATTAATGAGTTAATTATGCTCATAAATGGTGAGGATAGTTTTGTCGCTATCCAGATAACCGGAAATTTTACTTTAAATGATATACAGGAAATAGTCAAAGAAAAAAATACACAATAAATATATATGTAATACCGTTTTTCTCACATAATAAAGTATTATAAATATGAGAAAAGACAAAATTCTTTGGGCGGATGATGAAATAGATTTACTGAAACCTCATATTCTTTTTTTAGAGGAAAAGGGATATGAGGTGATCCCCGTTATAAGTGGTCAGGACGCCATTGACGCCTGCAGGAAACAACCTTTCGATATTATTTTCCTGGATGAAAACATGCCGGGATTAAGCGGATTGGAAACGTTAACACATATCAAACAAACTAATCCGAACGTTCCTGTCGTCATGGTAACTAAAAGTGAAGAAGAAAGTATTATGAATCAGGCAATAGGTAACAAAATTGCTGATTATCTTATAAAACCTGTCAATCCCAATCAACTTATACTTTCCATAAAAAAGAATGTACATAAAAGCGACATTATCACCGAAACTACGACTATCAATTATCAACAGGAATTTAGCCGGATAGGAATGCAGATAAACAGTTCTATTTCAACAGACGACTGGATTGATATCTACAAAAAAATAGTATATTGGGAACTGACCCTTGAAGAAGGACAGATAGAGATGCAGGAACTGCTTCGGATGCAGAAAAAAGAAGCAAATAACGAATTTGGTAAATTTGTAAAAAAACAATATATCAACTGGATACAAAATTCGGAAAACAGGCCACTGATGAGCCCGGATTTATTTAAAAAGAAAGTATTTCCGCTGCTTGATAAGGACGAAAAAATCTTCTTTATTTTAATAGATAATTTTCGACTTGACCAATGGTATACCGTAAAAAACTTATTAAATGAATATTTTACTTTTAATGAAAATCTTTATTATAGCATACTTCCCACGGTCACCCAATATGCCCGAAACTCTATATTTTCAGGACTTATGCCGGTTCAGATAGAAAAAATGTTTCCCGAACTATGGATAGATGAAGAAAGCGAAGAAGGAAAAAATATAAATGAAGAACCGCTGATAAAAACACAAATCGAAAGATTTCGAAAAAAATATACTTTCTCATATAACAAAATATATGATTCTATTTATGGTGAGAAATTATTACATAATATATCCAATCTGACAGAAAACCAGTTGAATGTTGTTGTCATTAATTTTGTGGATATGTTATCACATGCGCGTACGGAAAGTAAGATGATACGCGAACTTGCACAGAATGAAGCAGCATATCGAAGTCTCACGCGTTCCTGGTTTCAACATTCGACCACTCTTGAGTTATTCAAACAAATAGCCAACAAAGGTTATAAAATAATATTAACAACAGATCATGGAACTATCCGTGTAGAGAACCCCGTCAAAATAGTAGGCGACCGGAATACGAATACAAACCTGAGATATAAGGTAGGTAAAAACATGAATTATAATTATAAAGAGTTATATGAAATAAAAGAACCGGAAAAAGCGGGACTTCCCTCTCCTAATTTAAGTACGAAATACGTATTCGCCCTTAACGAATCTTTTTTCGCTTATCCTAACAATTATAACTACTATGTTTCATACTATAAAAATACATTTCAACATGGCGGCATATCGCTCGAAGAAATGCTGATTCCCATTATAACGTTACAACCAAAATAAAATATAACGCAATAAACTGACGGTTTA
Source organism: Tannerella sp. (assembly GCA_031260095.1). Classification (GTDB taxonomy): domain Bacteria; phylum Bacteroidota; class Bacteroidia; order Bacteroidales; family Tannerellaceae; genus Tannerella. Next base: position 6,423 of record JAIRKN010000127.1, read on the forward strand.
TATATAACGATTTTATTCTATTTATTGTTCATTATACTGTAAATTAGATGTTAATAATTAATCAAAAAAAAAATTTTATTATCCGTTCATATTAACTATACAAGAATTATTTTTTATTTGAAGCAGAAAAAAATAGATTTTTATTTTTATTTTTCAGAAGCAGTTTTCACCGAATTAATTTATACTTAAACTGAAAATTTATTACTTTAAATAATTATCCACCCAATGTTAATAAATAATAGTAAATAGCTAATTATTAATTATATTATATCTAAAATAAGGGTTAATATGTTTGGCATAAAAAGAACCCGGACTATAATAACCGAATATCCAAATATTTTCCAAAGAAATTATAAACTCTTTCAACACTCTATTATCTTCATTATTTATATATAAATTTAAAATAGATATATAATAATATAAGATTGTCGATATGTTGAATAACTTAATTGTCGCCTTTGATAATTTTATAGTATCGTTCGTCGTCGTTAATTATTTTAAGCGCTTCCTGATAGCTGTCATTTCTGTCATTTATAATCTGGAAGTATTCACTTGTATCAAACAGGTTTTGTGCTATCAGCGCTTTTATCTGGAGTGAAATAAGGTCTTTGGATTTATTAAACTGTTCTTCGTTAAATTCTATCTTTTCTTCATCCGCCATACCTATGAGTTCCTGTTGTATATCCTCCGTTACGATAAACTTTTCTTTATATTTATTTATTTCGGGGTATTTTTTATTTAGCTCTTTACGGTTTTTATCCATATAATTCATAGCTATACGGTTAATAATACCATAGCGTATTAATTTGAAATGATAATCTGTGTTGCGGGTAGAATCTATCGGAATAAATACATCGGGCATGATACCTCCTCCTCCATATACTGTACGTTTGGATATAAGAGTACTGTATTTAAGTGAATCGGGAAAATGTATACTGTCGGCATACATTAATTCTCCCCTGTTATAGCGGTCTGCCAAATCATGATTATAAGTTTCCGTATTTCCTTTTTCATAAGGTTTCTGGATATTACGTCCGGAAGGAGTATAATATCGCGCTGTGGTTAGTCTTATCATCGAACTATCGGGTAATACGATAGGTCTTTGTACAAGTCCTTTACCGAATGTACGGCGTCCTATGATTATTCCCCTGTCCCAGTCCTGTATGGCGCCCGACACAATTTCACTTGCCGAAGCAGAAGACTCGTCTACCAATATAACTAATTTTCCTTTTTCAAATACGCCTCTTTCGGTAGCTTTTGCGTCTGAGCGTGGTTGTCTGTGTCCCTCCGTATATACTATCAATTTATCCTTATCAAGAAACTCGTCTGACAGAATAAAGGCTGTGTTAAGATAACCTCCTCCGTTTCCTTGCAGGTCTAAAATCAAGTTTTGTATTCCTTCTTTTTTGAGTTTAATAAATGCTTTTTCAAATTCTTCTACTGTAGAAGCGGCAAAACGATTTAAGCGGATGTAACCTGTTTTTTTATCTGCCATAAAAGAAGCGTCCAGACTGAATACGGGTATTTTATCCCGTATAATTTTAAATTCCAATAGATCAGGTATGAAACCGCGTTTTACTTTGACGCGTACTTCCGTTCCTTTTTTACCGCGTATCATTTTCATTACATCAATATTATTCATCTTAACGCCTGCAATAAGGGAATCATCGACCATTATAATGCGGTCGCCCGCCATAAGACCTACTTTTTCGGAAGGGCCTCCTGAAATGACCTGTACAACATAAAGGGTATCGGTGAGCATATTAAACTGAATACCTATACCGTCAAAATTAGCCTCCAAAGGTTCATTCATTTTTTGTGTTTCTTCTGCATTTGTGTAAGAAGAATGGGGATCTAATTCTTCCAACATACCTTTGATTGCATCTTCCACTATTTTTGTATTATTTGTTTGATCTACATACAGGTTTGATATAGCTGAATAGGCATTTAATAATTTATGTGCGCTATTTTTTTCTTCCTGACTTTGAGCATTCGTAAAATTAAGTATAGATACGGATATGATGATAGTAAATAGAATTTTTTTCATTTTATTATGGGAATTAAATGTGATATATCTTTTTTATAGTAAATAAGCTCGCGTATGAGGCTTGAACTTACATGTTCGTATTCCGGTTCGGATATTAGAATAATAGTTTCCATATTCGCTAATTTACGATTAATATCCGCTAAATTTTTTTCATATTCAAAATCATATATATTTCGGACGCCGCGCAGTAAAAAATCAGCCTTAATCTCTTTTGCGAGATCTACTGTAAGTATATCGTATGACATTACTTTAACACGTTGTTCTTTCGCATAAATTTGTTGAATGGTATGAATACGTTCTTCCAACGAATAAAAAGTTTTTTTTTCATAATTGACGCCAATGGCTATGACTATTTCACCGGTAAAATGTAAGGCTCTTTTTATCAGTGAATAATGACCTATTGTAAAAGGATCAAATGTACCTGAAAATAAAGCTTTTTTTTCCATTTATATATTATTTAGTTTGCTAAATCTTCTTCGACTACAAGATTATTGATAATAAAATTTTGTCTGTTGGGAGTATTTTTACCCATATAAAATTCAAGCATTTCTTTTATCAGATCTTCTTTTTTCATTTTAACGGGATCAAGACGTATATCTTGACCAATGAAATTTCTAAATTCGTCCGGGGATATTTCACCGAGTCCTTTAAAACGTGTAATTTCCGGATTTTTACCTAATTCTTTGATAGCAGATAATCTTTCTTCTTCAGTATAGCAATAAATTGTTTTCTGTTTGTTTCTTACGCGGAACAGAGGTGTTTGTAATATATATACATGATTTTTCTTTATTAAATCGGGAAAAAACTGCAAAAAAAACGTAATCAATAGTAACCGGATGTGCATACCGTCAACATCTGCGTCGGTTGCTATAATTACCTTATGATAGCGTAGTCCTTCCAGCCCGTCTTCAATGTTTAGCGCAGCCTGGAGAAGATTAAATTCTTCGTTTTCGTACACTATTTTTTTAGTAAGTCCGAAACTATTCAGGGGTTTTCCGCGCAAACTAAAAACTGCCTGTAAATTCGGATCACGACTTTTAGTGATAGAACCGCTTGCAGAATCTCCCTCTGTAATAAAAATACATGATTTTTCTTTTTCATTATTCTTATAGTCATTCAAGTGAATGCGACAATCACGTAATTTCCGATTATTTATACTTGCTTTTTTAGCGCGTTCGCGTGCCAGCTTTGTTACTCCGGCAATTGCTTTGCGTTCTTTTTCCGACTCTAATATTTTTTTGAGGAGTATATCTGATGTTTCCGAATATTTGTGTAAATAGTTATCCAGTTCTTTTTTTATAAAATCGCCAATATATTTTCCTATTGAAGGACCTTCCGGCCCCATATCTTTTGAACCCAACTTTGTTTTTGTCTGACTTTCAAAGACAGGTTCTTCTACCTTTATACTAATAGCCGCGATGATTCCGGCACGGATATCAGCATATTCAAAATTTTTATTATAGTATTCTTTTACAGTTCGGCTCAGGGATTCGCGAAATGCCGTAAGATGTGTTCCTCCCTGTGTCGTATGCTGCCCGTTTACAAACGAATAATATTCTTCTCCATACTGGTTACTATGTGTAATAACTACTTCTATATCATCGCCTTTCAGATGTATAATAGAATAGAGAGGATCTGAGGTCATATTTTCATTCAACAAATCGGCTAATCCGTTTTCCGAATAAAAATTTTTTCCATTATAATTGATAATAAGCCCCGTATTAAGAAATACATAATTTTTAATGAGATTTTCAACAAACTCATCTTTATATTCGTAATTCGGAAATATTTCATTATCGGGTGTAAAAGAGATAAATGTTCCGTTTTTTTCTTTTGAAGGAACAATATCCGGGTCATTAATGACGTTTGCCTTTTCGTATTCTACTTTTTTAGATTCCTTATCACGTATACTTTCAATCAAAAAATAACTACTGAGTGCATTGACCGCTTTTATACCGACTCCGTTAAGCCCCACCGATTTTTTAAACGCCTTGCTGTCATATTTTGCACCGGTATTCATTTTACTTGATACATCTTTTACTTTTGTTAAGGGAACGCCCCGTCCGTAATCGCGGACAGTTACGATACCTTCTTTTATTATAACGGATATAGTTTTTCCGAATCCCATCATATATTCATCAATGGAATTATCCAGCACCTCTTTTAAAAGAACATATATACCGTCGTCTGCAAAAGTACCGTCACCTAATTTTCCGATATACATACCCGGTCGCCGGCGTATATGTTCGTTCCATTCAAGGGTGATTACTTCTTTATCATCGTATGAAAAATCGTTATTTTGTTGTATTTTAGAAAAATCGTTCATAATTAAATATGCTTTATAAATGCTCTTCTTGTTTTATGATGTTCGCGTTTAAAATAATCCCATTGCGCCTGAACCGAATTATTAGTAGCAAGTTCGGGATTACTTTCGGCATATTCCGTACCTAAACGAATATATTCAGGGATCAGATCATTAAATAATAATGCATTTATTCCCTTATTCTGATATTCGGGAAGGATACCGGTAACATATAGATCAACTACTTTTGGTTTTGAACGCAAAGTTTTCAGCAGATAGATAATACCGAAAGGTAATAAAAAACCTTTAGCTTTCCGCATAGCATGTGATAAATTGGGAAGGGTTATTCCAAAACCTACTACCGCATCATCCGATTCACGGATAATAATAGTTATCAGATCAAGTCGTAACAGGGGAATATACATATTTACGTAGTAATCTATTTGTTTAGACGTTAATGGTGAAAAACCGTATAGGGGTGTAAAAGCAGCATTTAGCGTTTCAAATATTTTATATGCATAGGGCCATATCTCTTTACGTTTTTTGAATTTCATTATTTTCAGACCATATTTTTTTTGCACAAGATTACCTATACGCTGATGTTTCTCCGGGACTTCGTTCGGAATATATATTTTATACTCATTCCAGTCCTGATCTTTTATAAACCCCATTCGTTCCAGATGTTTCGGATAATACGGATAATTATATATAGTAGCCATAGTACCCATTTGATCAAAACCTTCGATAAGCATTCCTTCGTGGTCAAGATCCGTAAAACCCAGCGGACCATGTATAGCCGTCATACCTTTCTCTTTTGCCCATACGATGACAGCATCGAAAAGTCTGTTTACTACATCTTCGTCATCAATAAAATCAACAAAGCCGAAGCGTACATTTTTCTGATTCCATATTTTATTACTTTCGTGTACGATTATTCCGGCAATACGTCCTGCTATTTTTCCGTCTTTATATGCCAGAAAATAGACGGCTTCACAATTATCGAATGCCGGATTTTTATCTTTAGACAAAGTCATCATTTCTTCATCTATAAGGTTAGGCACATGATACGGATTATCTTTGTATAATTCTATATTAAATTTAACGAACTCCCGAAGTTCTTTCTTTGTTTTTACTTCTTTAATCTCAATGTTCATCAGTAGCTAATTAATAGTATCGAATTTGGGTAGCAAATGTACATGAAAATTTCGACATTTCACACAGACCACTAAAAATTCAGGACAACCGCACGAAAATAAAGTAATCAATTTATTGAGATATTCCAAGTCATAAACGGCCTTTAGCCGTCGTTTCTTCAAACTTATACTGCACTCGGCATAACTTTGTGAAGTCGGTTTGGATTGTTTCAGGCTACGCCTTCGCAATGACGGGGGAGGTGTTCTATGTGTTCGTCACCAGCAAACCCGCTCCCACCATTCGTCCTTGCGAACCCGTAGTGTGAAGCAATCCAGGCGCATCCATGTGCTGGATTGCCGCGTCGCAACGCTCCTCGCAAATGACGGGGGAGGTGTTCTGTGTGTTCGTCACCAGCGAACACGCTCCCACCATCCGTCATTGATAACCCACAGGGTGAAGCAATCCAGGCGCATCCATGTGCTGGATTGCCGCGTCGCAACGCTCCTCGCAAATGACGGGGGAGGTGTCCTGTGTGTTCGTCACCAGCGAACACGCTCCCACCATCCGTCCTTGCGAACCCGCAGGGTGAAGCAATCCAGGCGCATCCATGTGCTAGATTGCCGTGTCGCTACGCTCCTCGCAAATGACGGGGGAGGTGTCCTGTGTGTTCGTCACCAGCGAACACGCTCCCACCATCCGTCATTGATAACCCACAGGGTGGAGCAATCCAGGCGCATCCATGTGCTGGAGTGCCGCGTCGCTACGCTCCTCGCAATTACGGAGGTGTGTACCGCGTCCTTGGTAACCCGCTTTCACCATTCGTCCTTGCGAACCCGTAGGGTGGAGCAATTCAGGCGCATCCATGTGCTGGATTGCCGCGTCGCAACGCTCCTCGCAAAGACGGAGGCGTGTACCGCGTCCTTGGTAACCCGCTTTCACCATTCGTCCTTGCGAACCCACAGGGTGAAGCAATCCAGGCGCATCCATGTGCTGGATTGCCGCGTCGCAACGCTCCTCGCAAAGAGGGAGGCGTGTACCGCGTCCTTGGTAACCCGCTTTCACCATTCGTCCTTGCGAACCCGCAGGGTGAAGCAATCCAGTAGGATAAGATCACAAAATTACACCGCGCGCAGTATAGCTTATCGGATTGTTTCTTTTCTTTATCCGAAAATCTTCTACATCTGAGATATATTTCTGTATTGATTTCATGACGCATCTGTAATAACCTGAGTTCGGTATAAGAAATAGCCGTTTACGGCTTTCATATCCATAGCATGTCATGAAGATAAACGATTTTGTCCGTTAGGACATATACCGTGAATGTCCTGTATTTGAGCATTTTTAATGTCAAATGGCTTTATCTACGGACAATTTAAAGGGCGCAAATGATTCGCTTCTATTGATATGTATCGCCTATGGCGAATTAATTTGTTGATTTTTTTTGAATAAAAGTTTTTTTCTTATACCAAACTCAGGTGCAATATTTTCGTGCGTTTGCCCTGTAAAAATTGGGAGAGAATAATAGTTCCTTCCACTACATCAAGCCACTATTTTAATAAGAAAAAATATTTTATTCAGGCACATAGATTATCTCGCCGTTTTCCAACTCATAGGCTATGCCGACGCGACGTCCTTTTGACTTACTTTCCGTCGACTGCTCGTCGGAGGGGGTATAGCGGTTAATTTTATTACCTTCGCGAGTGATAATTTCCATATTATCCTTGCCGGGGTTTTTGACTACCGTAAAATCTTCATTCGTAAATATCTCGCTCATATTAAGGTGCATAACCATTGCGACCATTAAGGCGACAGCGAACACCATTGCCACGTCAAAAAGATTAACCACGACGCTCAGCGGGTCTGTATCGTCATGTTCGCGGAATTTAGGTATTCGTCTCATTTTTACTGCGGATTATTCGTGAAACATATTCCAGACTGTAAACGTCGCGGGCGTACCAGCGTTGTTTAAATTGCAGCGTAACCAGTCCTATAGCGCTGATTACCAACCCAACGACAGTAGTAGCAAAAACTACCTGCATATTGTATGCCATGCCCGAAATATCGCCTGTCGAAAGCCCTACCAGTGCAGGACTCATGGCTATCAGCGTACCGATTAGTCCAAGAACGGGTCCCATTTTTGCCAACATTCGCGAGAGTGAGAGATCGCGATCGGCTTCATTTTCGAGGCTCGACAAAAGATAGTCGGCGTAGGCTTCGGAATGAGGCGTGGTCAGCATATCACGCAGATATTTTATAAACAGTGAATTATCTTTGAAAGGAAGCAGCGTTGCCAGTTCGCCAACATTAGCAGGCGTCAGTTCCTTGATTCGCTTACCGAGAAGCGCGTTATTGCGGCGTTTGGTCATCATCTGGCCGTAGAAGCCGCCAACGAGCAGCAACGACCGTCCGAAAAGTGCCAGAAGAATGATAATGTCGGGAATTAACAGGCTATTAGCCACCCAGAACAATGATTTAGAGATAATTTCCATTTCGATATTTTTTTAATTTATTCAATAAAAATCCGGTTACAAAAAACAAACCCAACAAGCCGAGCGAACTTACGATGGCTTTTATATTTAACGGCTCTGCGGCTGCCGGATATACAGTCGTGCCGTCGACGGTTGCAATCAGACCGGTAATGCAAACAAACAGATTGACAAGAAAATACACTTCGAGGCGCAAGTCCTTTTCGGGAAAGAAACGTTTGATCAGATAGCTCAACAGTGGTATACCTGTTAAAACGGAGGCGGCAAGCGAATACGATAAAACATTAAAACTGACACCCGGCATACTAAAAATCAGTTGTGTTTGAAGATAAAACAATACCGGAAAAATCAGCAAGCCGGGATACCACTGAAGCAATGATCTCCAAATGCTTAATTTCCCATGAGTTTCGGAATCGAACATCGACCGCAGTTCCATGAAGCAAAAACCGAAACAAAGCATTGATTCTATGGTAATAAGCACTGCAATATCTTGCATTACCTTTGTATTATACATAAATTCGGTAAGTTGCGTTTTGGATTGCAGAACGGTATAACGGCAGGTTGCGACGGTAAAGGCCGCGCAAATCAAGCCGGAAACAGCAGCCTGCCACCGTCGCCAAAAACTAATCTTCAGCACGTTACCGAATAAAATGAATAAAAGTAATATTTGAATCAGATACTCCATTATTTATTTCTTTTTCTGCGTAATACAACAATCAGGACGCCAAAAGCAAACAATACGAATAAAGTTACAAACAGTCCGTTCACATTCGTCGACGCGCCTTTGTCATCTTGATCAACAGTATCTTTATGCAATACCACACCTTTTTCAGAACGCTTAACAGAGAAAGCTGTCCGCATTTTTTGAATCTGATGACGATAAGCGGTGGCGGCAGGCTCATCGGCACGGCTTGCAATGAAATCGTGCAATTTGGCATTACCGCCCGAAAAACCGCTTGCTGCAGAACCGAAATCACGTACCAGCGCCGTATGCAGTTGTACAAGGCCGTCGAGTTGCGCATCGCTCGCCTGCCACATCCCTTTGCGAACTGTTTCGAGCATCACGGCGGTGATCTCTTGTAATGCTTGCGGATTTTCGCGACGGAAAAACGCTTCTGTCCCGAGTTCATATTCATCGTTCACATAAACATCGTAGAATTTGTCCCATATCCCGTTATCTATTACGCTGGGTTTCATCACATTCCAACCGTAAGTATTAGTTACGGCTTCGGTTATCTGTGCTGCGCTCGAGGCATTACCTTTCATCACTTCACGGATGTATGCGGGATTAAAGACCGTTGAGCGAGCTTCAATCCCGATGACTTCGCGTAAATCCTGCATACGGACGTTATTACGGTTACGATAATCGGCAAACATAGTTTCGGGGTCTTTGCCCGTAACGCTACGAACGGCAAGATTCATCCCGCCCATAAATTCATACACATGGTCGAGGCTGAGCGCGCCCCATGTATTACTCTGCCGTGGCTGAACAACGATGTCCGTACTGTGAAGTGCGGCACGAAGCAATCCGTCGTGATACTGTCCCCATGACTTATCGCTATCGTAAATAGCGCCCATATTATTTATGTAAGTATCGGCGATTTCCTGCTCCGTTTCCCATCGGTCGCTGCTTGTAACCATATCCTGAATACCTGTGCCGTACATACCGTTGATACCGCCGAAGATGCGCATCTTTGACAGTTCGCGGGCTTCCAGCGGGGGAACGCCCTGCTCAACCAACTGCCTCTCGGTTTCCACGGTACTTATACTAACGCGATTATCTTCTTCTGATGACGCTGTAGCCGCCATTTCGACAGCGCGACTGATAAGTGCAAGTCGCGAGGCAGCGAGGTCGCGAAACTGCCCCGAAGTCTGCACTACGACGTCGATTCGCGGTCGTCCGAGCGCTTCGGCGGGGATTAACCGCAAGTCGGATGCACGTCCGTAGGGATCTCGAACAGGTTCAACGCCGAGCATGTATAACACCTGTGCGATGGTAGTCCCATTGCTCTCAATAAACTCACTACTCCAAAACGTATAACCGACCTTTCGGGGATAGTCGCCGTGACGTTTGCGGTACTGTTCAAGGGTAGAATTAACTAAGGCAACACCCTTTTCCCAGGCCGTTTCCGAGGGTGTCGCTTCGGCGTTAATAGAATAGAGATTACGACCTGTCGGCACGGCGGTAGGATTGGCAACGGCGTCGCCTCCCGACGAGGGTGCCGTATAGCCGCCGTTGAGTGCGTTCAGGAGCGACTGAAATTCCCGTTCCGGACTATCTTCCAAAGCCTTATAGTACATCATAACATTGTTGACCGTCCGCTCAACTTCGGTTATGGCACGGGCGCGGGCTTTCTGTTCGGCGTTATATTTGGGAGTATCTATTTGTAGGGACGTAGTGCGCTGAGGCGTTAAGTCAACCGTTTCCGGCCTCTTCCCTATTTTCGGAATCCACGCCGGATGTCCACCGGAAGACGGTTTTTTATTCGTATCAGGCTGTTTTGCATCGGAAGCGACCGGTACAGGCATTATCCGTTGCGGAGGTGCAAGTATTGTTTTGGCTTCTTCCAACTCTTGCGGCGTGGTGTTGGCGAGGGCGCAGATCAGTTCGACGCTTGCGGGTTTGCCTTCAAGAATTTGTATAACCAGAGATTGCGCAGGTTTCAGATAGCGGTCGGTAAAAAACGCTTTATTTTGCAACCGGTTGTCAGTTGTTTTTCCGTTCATACGGTCTAAATTTGCAAGGCTGTATGCTATGGGATCGGCGCTCATTGCAAGTACCGTAGAGCGGATTTGAGCGGGACTGTAGGCGACGCCGGACGTATAGAGTTGCCCGTTCATCTTTTCATTGGCGATTTCTTCGGCGAAATTTTCGATACGTGCAATCTCCTCGGCCGAATACGGTTGTGAAGCGATACTGTCGAGGCGCAGATCGCGGTGCAGATTCATTTTAAGAACTATATGCTTTATTTCCAAAGCGGTTTGAGCGGATTCGTTGCCGTAATACACTCTGATTTTAGATTGCAAATCCTTAAACTGCCGGCGCATCTCCGTTTCCGCGAATGCGGGTGTGAGGTACGAAACAAGCGTAGCATACGAGCGGCGTTTCGCCGTCATACTTTCACCGATATTACCGATCGTGTAATAGTAGAAATGCGGAGTAGAACCGACAAGGCGGTCAGGCCAGTCGAGATCGCTTGGCGTCACCTGTTTGGAAGGCGTAAACTCGAGGCTTCCATGCGTACCGAAATGCAGGATCGCGTCGGCTTGAAAAACGTGTCGAGACCAGAGATACGATGCGATATAAGTATGTGGCGGCGCGGATTTTGTCCCGTGAACGATCGCAAAAGCATCGTTGCCCAGACCTGCCATTGGTTGCGGCAGCAGGACGATATTCCCCAATTCGATACGTGCGACGGCGATATTCCCGTCCGTAGCCATATACTCTCCCGGCGCCTCGCCGTAACTATTAACGACAGCCTGATAATTAGCCGCCGGCAAATCCTCTGCAACCCACTCTTCATACTCCTTTTTAGCAACAAGCGCGGGACGTCCGTTGCGCAGAAACTCATCGAAAACACCTTCGGAATATGTACTTAAAACCGCTCCATGCGACATCAGCAGGCGTTCAAATTCTTTCATATCGGTGGGTAGGCTATCCACATTATATCCTTCCGCTTTCAACCTTTTCAGGAAATTGTAGAGCGACGGCACGGTTTCCAGGCCCTGCGCCGTAAGCGTAGCCTGCCCTGCACCTTTGAAATAATAGATTGCAAGTCGCTTCTCGGCATTATTCTTTCGTTTTAAACTCAGATAATTGGCAACAATTTGAGTAAAGAAAGACAACCGTTCCGGGATCGCTTTAAAGAGATACAGGCCCTCATCATCAATTTCTTGAGAATTGACCACATACGGATAGATCGCGCCGTCTAATTCGGGCATAACGACGCTTTGCGACAGGAAACCGCCCGACATTCCCATAGGATCCTTCTCCCACTCGTCCTGCGTCTGCAACAGCGAGAGCGGGGCAAACACGGGAATATTGCGTTCGCAAAGCCACTCGACCGTTGCGTCAGCCTGTCCCATTGCCAGTCGGCCGTGCGCAAGATATACCACCGCATCGGGATCAATTTGTTTAAGAAAATCAAGCCGTTTCATCATCGAAAAGACAGGATAGACATTCATCCCGGCGCGTTGCAGGCCGGTGATCAGGCTATCCGTATTATCGCGATTACCGCTGAAAGGATCGTTCAGTCCGCCGACAATGGCCACCCGTGCCGCACCTTCATGATAAAAACCGTGCTGTTTCAGATACGTTTCATAAGAAAGGACATCCTTAAAAACCGCCTCTTCATCCAGGTGATACAGAACGTCGATTTCGGTTTCGACGACACTGCCGGGCTGTTCGACGAAGAAGCGTTTGCGGTCGATCTTTTGGCGGATATAACGTGCCAGGCTCCTGTAATTTTGTTTATTACCGTTATCCAAATACGCTTTCACAACGTTGAGCGTGGCGCTATCGAGGTTACAGATATTATTTTCGGGGTTAGTTGCGCCATAAATATACAGCGGCACGCCCTTGTTGGCGGCGCGTTGTATGAGCGTCCGCTGCTCGGCGACGACATGCATACCCATGCCGAAGCCCAACACAAAATCGTAAGAAGTGAGCCTCTTAAGATCGTCAACATGAACCTCCCGGTATTGAATAAATTTATCCTCATTAGCCTTGACGATGCTTGTTTTCTGAAAACCCTGAAAATTAACAAGCGCAATCCGTGTGGGCGCCGCTAACCTGCTCCACAACCCCCATGCACTGCCACCAAAGACAACCGCCACAACTATGGCCGCGATATTTTTCCTGTTTAATATCATCTTGTTTTATAATTTGATGTTGCAAAGGTATGATGACCGTCAGAACGCCACAATCCCGAATAATAGGGATTTTTCACAGGACAGGCCCTAATCACGGTGGAGGCGGCAATGATCCCCACGGGACTGTGACGAACGCTTCCGCCTGATCTTTCAATGCTAAAATCAAAGCGATTGGAAGCCGGCCGGCGGTGAGAATCCGCGATAAGAGGAATTTGTATTCCTCAAACCGGCGTATCCCATATAATGGTTATTTTAACGTTCGCATGTCCCCATTATCGGTTAATCATTTATTGCTATATTTTATAGAAAAAACACTATAAATAGGGATTGTGTTGCGGAAAAAGAAGTCGGAACTTTGTCGTGTCTAAATTAAGCGTTACATCCTCTTTATGATTCTGCGTCCTGACGGGGGGACCTGCCCGAAACGCCCCCAAATGTGAATGTAGGCGAATACTTCAGGAAAACATTTAATGCAGACGGATATATTTATTTAAGAACTATATAAAAGAAAAACAATGAACTGTATCAAATCAATCATCACCGGCACGATGCTGGGAATCTGCCTGTTCGTTTCATGCGACGAGGGCGACAAAATCGACTGGAATGGCGTGGAAGTTGCCAACGCCGAACTGAAAACCGTACTGCAACAAAAAGGTTTCACCTTCAACGACGAAGGGCGGCTCATACAGGACGACAAGGTAAAGAGCGCCGTAACGCTCGACCTCTCCGGCTGCAACCTCACGGACGTTTCCGGCCTCGACGTCTTCCCCGGCCTGATCGAAATAAACCTTGCAAACAACGCTTTCGGATTCGCTTTCGACTTCTCCGTGCTGCCCGCCACCGTCGTGGCCGTCGACCTGACCGGCAACGAAGATCTTTATGAATACTCCGGCCTGGTGAGTGTCGTCACCGAGGAGAACGGCGACGAAACCGTCACCACGCTACGTGCGCTGACGAAGCTCCACCTCCCCGAAAGCGCCCGACACAACTGTGATGAGATCGTTTATTTCTACACCAACAACCCTGCCGCCGACATAAAAATCCAAAACGCCCAAGGCGCTCTGACAACATACAACACCCTCCGCGAAGTGCCCGACGCAAAAGTCCGCGCATACCTGCAAACCAATTTCCCCTCAATGTTTGATGAAACAAACCCCGACATGATAAACATCGCCAACCGCATATTAAATACGCTCGAAGCCGCCAGAAGTATAAGTCTAAGCAACTCGACAAATGAGAATAATCCGGAAGGGGTGCAATATATCGTCATGAATCCTTCTTTCAAGGGAAGTCAAATTTCAATCAATCCGTCCGCCGCGTGCGAATGGAAATACCTTCGGGTAAAACCAAGTATATCTATCTTTATCATATACAAGATAAGTACGACTTATATCAATTGGACGGAAGCGGAAAATTTATGCTATGTACTTATCAACGGAAACAACACCATTGAAGAGATTGATTTCAGCGCGTCGAGACTGTTTGGACAGAGAGGGGACGTCGAGTGGAATATACTTCCGTTTACTACTATGTCGATAGGCAAATGTCCCAAACTTAAAACAATCGTATGGCCCCGCGCCGCTAAATATGCTTATTCGGTTGCCTTGTTTAGCCTGCCACTACTCGAAGAGGCGGATTTCTCTAATTTTAGCGGAATTGGTTATCTACTGATCAGCGACCTGCCCGGCTTGAAAAAAATTGCTTATTACACGCCGGACGGTTATTATATAAGCAAAACGGAAAAAGATCCTGTTAGCGGCGAAAATATTAAGAAACAAATATTGTTTTTTGCAATTTCGGCCGACATATACGCGCATCCCGAAACCAAAGCGTTTCTGGATACTTATCATGATAATTGCAGGAATACTACATTTAAAGGTCTTCTCGGAGATCTTAATTATGAAGTGGCACCTTACGACTGGACACAGCATTATCAATAAAAACAAACGAATAATGTTCTTCGGAACATTGTATTAATTAATTTATTGTTTTATTTAAATCCTATTTAATTATGGTATTCAAGAAATTTTTTTTAGTCGCAGCAATTTTCGCTGCAAGTGTAGCAGGTTTGGCAAATGTCACTGCTGAGAATGCGAACGCTAACGGCGTTCAGGATGTAGCCGCTATTACGGCTGCGGCAGATTATAATGGAACTGTGTATGATTTGAAGATGAACGGCAAATCAATCGATACCATCATACCGGCTACTTTTACCATCGACGACGTGACGGGAGATATTTCCGGTGAAGTCATCATCAATGTAGGTGTGATGGGTAGTATAACTCTTGATGGAAATCTTTACACCGGAGCGGATGGTATTGCAGTTGTCTTCGGCATTCCGTTTCCATTTACGGCTACGTTCAAATCCGTTACTTTCTCGGGAAAGAGTGTGACGTTCACTTGTGAGGCAGACGCTGGTATTATTTCCGCCTCATTTACATTTACCGGCACCAAACCATGAGGGTAAGAAAACTTTTAAGTAAAAGTTTTCTTGTATTTAGTTTGATGATATTGTTCTGCATGGGTTTACCGGGCTGCAAAGCCGACGAAGATACCGTAACGAAACCCGTTACCGACAATCGCCGGCAAATAGCGCGGGAGGCCCTGCAGGACAGTATCGTCTTTTATGCAAGAGCCATGATGGGTACGGTCAACAAGACCCTGCTCGAACAGGGATGTCCCGTCAAATACTATTTCAGTTGGAAAGACGACGAAACGATGAACGTGCAAATCCGCCATTTCACCGTAGGAGTCATGCCGCTTACCATCTCATTTTCCATTAACCTGAAATTTATGGAACTCAACACATGGGAGAAAAAGGAATACCCCGGCTCCGGCTGGGTAAAATTTAGCGGTGATAAAGGAGTAACCATTGCCAACGCCAATGCCGACGGATACGAAGACGACGAAGGCGGCAACGGATTTGTTACCGGCTACTTCAACGCCGAAACGCAGGAAATAGAGTTTGCAACGGTGTTCAATATGATGAATATGAGCACCGACGTCTACCTGCAAAAGATAGATTACAGCCGCATGGCAACCTACGACGAGGATTTCGCCCAATTCGAACGCGACCTCGCACAGTATAAGGAAGACCACGGACTGTAAGCGCAAATATTAACTTAAAACAAATAAATTGTATGGCTAAGAGATTTTTCTGGAAAATCTGGCTCAGGATCAACCTCCTG